>JBJHBN010000103.1:0-6080 GCA_050485505.1 Opitutales bacterium
CGCCTGGAGCGGCTGGAGGAGGCAGACCGCGACCGCAGCGCAGACCCCGCTCGCCGAGGCCCGTCGAGGCCTCCGGTAAGCGGTGCTCCCCAGGATGGCAGCCCAGTTGTTCAGGAAATAAGGGAGCCTCAGCCGCCGCTATCCACCGTAGAGGAAGCTGCCGAGCCTGCCATTCGTATCACCGGTGCCTTGCGTTTCAACGCCTATGTGCGCGACTTCGACCGCGGCTCAAAAAACCGCAAGGGCGACAGCGGATTCGAACTGTTTCGCATCGGCGTTCAAGGCAAGCAGGATGACTTTCTCATCTCCGCGGAATACCGCTTTTACCCCTACATGGACGTGCTCCACCACGGTTGGATCGGCTACGAATTTGGCGAAGACCACCAGGCCATGCTGGGCGTCTCCCAGGTTCCATTTGGCCTCCTGCCCTATGCCGCCCACAACTACTGGTTTGGGGTGCCCTACTACCTGGGACTGGCCGACAACTACGCCATGGGTCTGCAGTATTTGAAAAAGACCGGTGACTGGGACCTCCACCTCGCCTTCTACAAAAACCCGGCGATCGAAGACGCGACCAATCTCAACCGATACGCTTTTGGCGTTGTCCGGGTCGGCGATCAGCAGAACCAGCAATCCAATCAGCTCAATGCGCGTCTCGCGCGCACGTTTCAGACCCCTGAAGGCGACAGCCATGAAATTGGTCTCTCGGCGCAGGCCGGTCAACTCTTCAACCAGATCACCCAACGCAACGGCAACCACTGGGCTCTTGCTGCCCATTGGGACGGCCGCATCCAGCGCTGGAATGCACAGCTTCAATTGGCCCGTTATCAATTCAACCCCAAAAACCCGACTGGTGTCTCCAATCGTTTTGTCACTTTAGGTGCATTGGCAGGCCATTACGATGCAGCCGCCGAAGGCACTGTCGCTGTCGCCAATCTAGCCTACACAGTGCCCCTAACCCAAACCTTCATCGACCAGCTGATTCTCTACAACAATTACTCCATTCTGATGAAGGATGAGAGTGCCTTCCGGGATTCACAAATCAATACATTGGGGGCAGCGATTGGAATCGGTCCGCTGTTCATGTATCTGGATTGGATTCAGGCAAAAAACATGCCCTACTTTGGAGACGGCTCCCTTGCGGATGAAGGCGAATCCTCCTGGAAGGGGCGCTTCAACTTCAACCTGGGTTATTATTGGTGAATACTAAACGCTTATTGTCTATCGCCTCAGTGGCTGTCCTGACGCCTCTGTGTGCCTTTGCCGAAACTCTGACCATCGCCTCCTGGGGAGGAAGCTACCTGCGCAGCCAGATGCTCGGGTTCATCCGGGACTTCGAAGAAGCCACCGGAGTGCGCGTTGAGATCCTCGAATACGCTGGCGGCATCGACCCTATCCGTTCACAAGTGCGGTCCTACAATGTCCGCTGGGATGTTGTGGACTTGGAACTCTTTGACGCAATACGGGCAAACGAAGAAGGTCTACTTCTGGCCATCGACCCTGAAAACCTGGAGCCAGGCAGCGATGGGACACCGGCTAGCGAAGACTTCATCGATGACAGCCTGTTTCCTTTTGGCGTCGGCAACATACTGTTTTCCATGGTTTTCGCCTACAATGAAGCCCATACCGAGCAGTCTCCCACCTCTATCGCCGACTTCTTTGACTTGCGCAATTTTCCCGGTGAACGAGCCTTGCGCCGCACCCCGGTCGCCAACCTGGAGTGGGCTCTGCTAGCGGACGGAGTTCCTCCGGCCGAGGTCTATCCCATGCTTGAGACCGACGCAGGAATCCAACGTGCCCTGCGAAAACTGGATCAAATCAAAGCGGTCACGCGCTGGTGGACCGATGGTGAACAACCAGTCGCCTGGCTTGAAAGCGGCGACGTGGCCTTGGCATCTCTCTACCATGGCCGCGCCTACAGTGCAGCCCAAAGGGGCTCTCCGCTGGCCATACTATGGGATCGTCAGATCACCTATAAAAACGTCTGGGGCATCCCCCGCAATGTCCGCAACCCCGAACTGGCACTGGAGTTCGTCCGATTCGCGACCTCCACCGAAAGTCTCGGCAAGCAAACCCGCTATATGCCCTACGGCCCGATGCGCCACTCATCTCTTGAATTGGTCCCCGACGAAGTTCGCCCCTACCTTCCAACCAGCGACGGCAAACTCGAGCAAGCCTTCACCAGCGACCCAGCCTGGTGGTCCAAAAACCTCGAGCGCATCCAACCCCGCTTCGATCGCTGGCTGAGAACCCCCACCCAAGTCCCCGAACGCCTGCGCCGCTGATCGAAGAAACCCAACCGGAGCTCGACATTCGCCGCCGGCCTCCAAACACTCTCAGCTATGGAAGATCCTTCATCGACCGATGCTATTCTCCGCGATCTCATTCGCAGTCGGCGTAGTCTCAAGCCTCGGCTTTTCAATGGGCAACGGATTGAGGACGAGGTAGTCCGGGGACTGATCGAAGATGCCTGTTGGGCCCCAACGCATGGGCTGACACAACCCTGGCGATTTCATGTTTTCAGCGACGCTGCACTGGAGCGGCTGGCGGACTTTCGTCAGGAATGGTACCGCGACAACACGCCGCCGGAGGCCTTCGATCCGAATAAATTCGACCGCCTGCGTGAAAATCTAGTCCGGACTTCGCACGCAATTTTGCTCTGTGTTCATGTCGATCCCGATGGACCAATTCCTGAGATCGAGGAGGTCGAAGCTGCCGCCTGCGCGGCGCAAAACCTGATGCTCAGCGCGCATGCACAGGGCATTCAATGCTTCTGGGGCAGCGGGGCGGAAACATATACGGTCGAAAACCACGCCTTTCTCGGCCTCGGCCCCAACGAACGTTGCCTGGGAACACTCTACTTGGGCTACAGCGACCGACCCGCACCCAAATCGAAACGCCTGCCCGTCGAGCAACGCTTGGTCTGGCACCGTTAAGCACACCCCTTCGTACCCAAAATCATGAATGATATTTTCGCCGCTTTACTACTTATCGGAATCCTAATTGTCGCCGCAAAATGGATACGCCGTCGTGTTTCCGTGCTACAGCGTCTATTCCTGCCCAGCTCCATCATAGGCGGCTGCGTCGCCTTGCTACTGGGGCCACAGGTCATCGGTCGATTCTTCAACGAGGAACATCGGATGGCACAGGGCTTTTGGAGCGAAGGTGTTCTCGAAACCTGGTCCGCCCTGCCAGGGCTCCTGATCAGTGTGGTCTTTGCAGCACTGTTTCTCGGCAAGCCGCTGCCGAACATACAGGCGATCTGGAAAAAGGCCGGCCCCATGGTTGCGCACGGACAGGCATTGGCCTGGGGTCAGTATGTGGTAGGGCTGCTACTAGCGGTGTTTCTCATCGTGCCGATCTGGAATACCAGTCCACTTGCTGGGGCCTTGATAGAAATCGGTTTTGAAGGTGGACACGGCACCGCGGCGGGACTGGGTGAAACCTTCCGTGAGCTGGGCTTTGCTGATGGCGCGGACATGGCCCTCGGTCTGGCAACAATCGGCGTAGTCGCCGGGGTCATCCTCGGCACCCTGGCTATTAATTGGGCGGTTTGGAAAGGCCACATCGAGCCGCCTAACCGGGACCCGAAGGACGATGAATCCATCGTCGAACACGAAAACCGTGAACCGGCCGACAAACCGACTTTCAGCGATCGGTCGATTGAACCCCTTTCCATCCATCTTGGCTTCGTCGCCATATCCATTGGACTCGGCTGGCTAATCCTCGAAAGCATGGTGTGGCTGGAACGGCATTTGCTGATGCCTCTGGGATGGCCAGAGCTGCTGAGCCACGTTCCTTTGTTTCCGCTGGCCATGATTGGCGGAGTCATCGTGCAAATGCTTTCGGGCCGTCTGAATTACGCCTGGATGATCGACCGCGAACTGATGAATCGGATATCTGGAACAGCACTTGATATCCTGATTGTCGCAGCCCTCGGAGCCCTGTCGCTGGAAGCAATTGGCAGCAATGCCGGGCCCTTTGTGCTCCTGGCTATCGGTGGCATTGCCTGGAACCTATTCGGCTTTTTTGTGCTCGCCCGCTGGATGTTCCCCAAGGACTGGGCTCCCAACGGCCTCGCCAACTTCGGCCAGGGCATCGGCATGACTGTGGTGGGCCTACTACTCGTCCGCATGAGTGATCCCCACAACCGGTCCGGCGCAATGGAGGCCTTTGGATACAAGCAGCTCCTCTTCGAGCCAATCGTCGGTGGTGGCCTGTTCACGGCAGCTTCGCTGCCGCTTATCTACCAATTTGGCCCAGTTCCCGTGCTCGTCGGCGTAACCGCAATGATGCTCTTCTGGCTGGCCTTCGGGTTCTGGCAATTCAGGCCAGGCGCCAAGTAGTGGCGTTTGATAGGGACAAGTGAATCTCGGTGGACGAGCTTGCTTGACCGCTGCCTACATCTGCAATTCCGGGTTCACAACGATGCTGGAATTCAACACGATTTCACGCCAAAGGCCGAAGCGTTCCATGCTGCAGCTGTCGGTTTTACAGTTGTAGGAAAGGCTGTAGATTGCATCCGGTCCTTTCATGAAGCGAACGACTGAATTCTGGCCGATGACCTCGCTGCTGTAGACAAAGGCAATTGCCTCATCGGCTTCTTCGATGCGCTCTATCTGGATGTCTTCATCTTCAGCCCTAAGGCCGCGGTACCAGGCTTCGACAAACCGCTCGAAGCCAAGGTCATTGAACAGGATCTGCTGTACCAGCAGCTCGGTCCATTCGCTGATTTCGTGACCCACCGGGACCATTTCAATCAGGATACCGCCCTCGCCTTCGCTCATGTTTTGTGGCTCCCACTGGACCGGATCGGCCTGAAGTGCGAAGCCAACAGCCTTTTCCGGTTCGGGCAGTTCTGTTCTGGTTGTTTCGCAACCAGTCAGCGTTAACATCAGGAGGGCGGGGAGGATAAGGATGCCTGTTTTCATGTTTCTAATAGGAATTGAGAAAGGTAAGTTAGCAGATATTTCCCCGTCGTGCAACGATGCGACCTGAAGACTTGAAAGCGGATAGGCTGTAGTCATACTGAAGTGCATGGAATTCTACCGTTGGCGCCCGCACCCTTGGCACGGTCTGGAAGTTGGACCCAAGCCGCCTGAGATCGTTAATGCGTATCTGGAACTCACCCCTTTTGACTCGATGAAGTATGAGGTGGACAAAAAGACTGGCTACCTGCGCATTGATCGTCCGCAGTCCGGCTCATCCCTGCCACCATGCTCTTACGGGTTCATTCCGCAAACCTACGCAGCCGATCGCGTGGCCAGACTCTCAGAAACCGGCGAAAAGGGTGACGGCGATCCACTTGATATCTGCCTGATTTCCGAGATGCCGATCAATCGCGCAGAAATCATTGTCAGCGCCCGGGTGCTGGGCGGCTTCTGTATGATCGATGACGGCGCGGTGGACGACAAAATCATCGCCGTGCTGGACAACGATAAAATCTGGGGAGAAGCGCGGGATATCGCCGATCTGCCTTCAGGACTTGTCGAACGACTTCAGCATTACTTTTCCACGTACAAGCTCGATTCATTCCAGCAATCACCAGTTAAGCTGGAAACGCCATACGGAGCCAAGAAAGCCCAGGAAGTGATCCACGCATCAATGAAGGACTACGACGAGCATTTTCCGCGAAGATGAGGGAGGAAAAATTGCTGATCAGTCCAGCGGCACCCTCGGCGAGACTGCCCTACCCGAATGTTAAGAGATAGGTAGGGAAGCGTCGCCGACGGTTCCGCGGAGCCCTCAGCTGTGTCCCCCTACCTTCTATCGAAATCAGGGAAGATTCGTCGCTCCCATCAGGAAGCGGTCGACTTCACGGGCACAGCCGCGGCCTTCATTGATGGCCCAGACAACAAGACTCTGGCCGCGACGCATGTCGCCGGCGGCAAAAACGCCGTCGACACCGGTGCGGTAGACTTCGTGCTCGGCTTTGACGTTACTGCGGGCATCGGTTTCGAGGCCGAATTTTTCGATGACCTGCTGCTCGGGGCCACGGAAGCCCAGGGCAAACAGAGCCAACTGGCAGGGAAGCACTTGCTCGCTGCCTTCGACTTCAACCGGGGCCATGCGGCCGTCGG
>JBJHBN010000103.1:6090-7107 GCA_050485505.1 Opitutales bacterium
TACGCAATCCGGTGAGCCGGCCTTGCTCGTCTTTGACGAACTCTTTGGTATTCACCTCGTAACGACGAGGATCCGCACCGAAACGCTCCTTGGCCTCTGTCTGCCCATAGTCCAAACGGTAAACCTTTGGCCATTCGGGCCAGGGATTGTTCGCGGCCCGCTCTTCCGGAGGACGCGGCATAATTTCCAGCTGAGTCACCGAACGGCAACCGTGGCGCAAAGAGGTACCCACACAATCGGTACCGGTATCACCACCACCGATGACCATGACATCTTTGTCCTTGGCGGAAATCGGCGCTCCTTCCGGCACGCCGTCGGTGCCAGCGGAATCGCTGTCGAGGATCGCCTTGGTGTTCCCACGCAGGAAATCCATGGCAAAGTGAATGCCCTCGGCATCGCGGCCCGGAACCTTGGCCAGAAAATCGTTGGGTTGGGTCGCACCACAGCAGAGTACAACTGAATCGAACTCATTGCGCAGGCGCTCGACACTCCAGTCCTCATCCTTGCCGATGAATACATTGCAAATGAACTCAATGCCTTCCTGCTCCATGACATTGATCCGGCGCTCGACCACTTCCTTCTTGTCGAGCTTCATATTCGGAATGCCATACATCAGCAGGCCGCCCGGGCGGTCATCGCGTTCGAAAACCGTCACTTGGTGTCCAGCTTTGTTGAGCTGATCGGCGCAGGACAAGCCTGCGGGACCCGAACCGACAACCGCCACGCGCTTACCGGTGCGCTTCTGCGGCGGATTCGGCACCACCCAGCCTTCTTCCCAGGCGCGGTCAATGATCGAACATTCGATGTTCTTGATTGTCACCGGAGGCTTGATCACGCCGAGCACGCAGGACCCCTCACAGGGTGCGGGACAGACACGACCCGTGAATTCCGGGAAGTTGTTGGTTTTCCACAAACGCTGAGCGGCATCCTTCCAGCGACCCCGGTAAACGAGGTCGTTGAACTCCGGTATCAGATTGTTGATGGGACAGCCGCTGGCCATACCCGACAAGGTGATGC
>JBJHBN010000104.1:0-7073 GCA_050485505.1 Opitutales bacterium
CGCGCCCACCATAACCGTCGGCGCGTCGTGTGTTTCCTCGACGACGATGCCCGTAAGTGGGGTTCGACCCTGCTCGGTATACCTGTATTGGGCGGGCCGGAAAAATTGCCGGCCCTGCAGGAGAAATACGGATTCCGTTCCGTTGTGATAGCGATCCCTTCGGCTAGGCAGAAGCGCATTCGTGAATTGGTGCGGCTGGGGACAGAGAATCATTGTCGAATCGAAATCCTGCCCAATTTGGCCGATTTAAATGCAGGCATCAGCCGAATAACGGATTTACACCAACCACAGATTGAAGATGTGCTTGGACGTCCTGAAATCGATTTGAATACAGACTCCATACGGGAGAGTATCGCTGGCAAGGTGGTTTTGGTCACGGGCGCCGGCGGCTCGATCGGGTCCGAGCTCGCCATTCAGATCGCTGCTGCAGCACCTGCCCAACTGGTTTTGATTGAGCGCAGCGAGCCTTCCCTCTACAACACGGAATCACATTTGCGGAGACAGTTTCCGCAGCTTAAACTGCGCCCACACCTGCTGGACCTCCGAGACACAAAAGGATTGGAATTGGTTTTTAAGCAAGACCAACCTGAGTTGGTTTTTCACGCAGCCGCACACAAGCATGTGCCCATTACGGAACGGGAACCGGTCGAAACTTTGCGCAACAATACTTTTGTGACACGGGATTTGGTGCAGTTGGCTTTGCGTTCGGGTGTGGGTCGCTTTGTATTCGTATCGACGGACAAGGCAGTGAACCCGGTCAACCTGTTGGGCCTAAGCAAGCTTCTGGGAGAATCCTGCGTGCGCGCCGCAGCCCGTGCAGCGGCTGAGGCGGGTTGTTCATCAGTTTTTGCGTCGGTGCGCTTTGGCAATGTGCTCGGCTCCTCGGGGTCTGTCATCCCTCTGTTCAAGCAGCAGATTGCTCAAGGGGGTCCGGTGACGGTGACCGATGCGGAGGCAACGCGCTATTTCATGACTTTGAGCGAAGCGGTCGGATTGGTTTTGCAGTGTGGTGCGATGGCAAAAGGTGGCGAAACCTTTGTGCTCGATATGGGTGAGCCCGTGAGTATTATCGAATTGGCCAGGCAGATGATTCAACTGAGTGGTTATGAACCGGAAGTGGACATTCCGATCCAGTGTATCGGGCTGCGTCCGGGTGAAAAATTGCATGAGGACTTGTATCCAGACCCTGAAGCCCAGGAATCCACCACGAATGCACACATTTTCAAGGTAAGGGAAGAGCCAATCGCCTTGGAAGCCTTGGAGACTCTGTTGCGCGAGCTGGAGGAAAAGCTTGAGTGCGATCCCAAGGGATTGAGGGTTTGGTTGACTCAAAGATTGCCAAGGCAAGCCGCTATGGGGGATAACTGAAAGCCATGCCGAGTCTCGAACAGTTTCGTCAGATGACGGGGGGCCAACAGGCCGATTCCGGCAAGCAATGGAAACCACCGGTCGCCTTGCGTGAACGCCTGATTGTGGGTGCTTTGCTGCTGCAGTTTCTTTGGCTGGCGATCTGTATGGGCGGCGTCAATCTATGGGCGCAGCATACTTCCGTTGCGATTGCTGTCGTCACTTTTTTGCTGTTGGCGATCCCATTGCCGAACGAAGCTGAGAATCCTTTGTCCCGACAACCCCGGGCAGTGCTGTTCCGCCTTTTGAAGTTTCCTCCCTTTTGGCTGGGCTTCGGCTTGATCACCTACGTCTGGATTCAGTCCTGGAATATAGAGTGGGCCTACACCTTTGTGCCGCCCGGAACTGGGCGCATGATCCGTCAGGACTACATTGAGTGGTTGCCCAGTGGCATTATTGCACCTCTGGAGCAGTCGAATCCATACCGAGGGATGCTCTACATTATGGTTCCCTGGCTGAGTATTTGCTGCCTCTGGGCAGGGATCCAGTCGCGCCGGGCCCTGAATTTTCTGATTCAGGCAGTTGCTGTTATATTTGTGGCTTGGGGCATCGCAGCGCTCTACCAGCACTACACCGGAATGAACCAGATTCTCGGCATCTGGGAAACACATCCGCGCAAAGCCAATTCAGCAGTACCTTTCTGGGGAACATTGGTAAACGAAAATCACGGAGCCTTCTTTCTTGTTCTAGGTACCGGGCTTTGTCAGGCGCTGTTTCTCGGAGGACTGGCCAGGGCCGCGCGGGAGTTTCGTTTTGGAGGCTGGTATCTGCTGCATTTTGGTTTTGCACTCATGTTATCGTTTGCCGCCGCGCAGGCTGAATCAAGGGGTGCAACGGGGATGATTGTGGTGCTATGGTTCGGGTTCCTTGTTATCTGCAGCTATTTTTTTGTGCGCTTCTACGCACTTAAAGGAGCGCTATTTCCCATCGGAATCCTTTCCATCTTTCTCCTCTTCGCCTTCATTTCGATCGCAAATCCGGATCGTTACGAACGCCTGAAACGCAGCTACGAGCGCACCGTCAGTCTGTCGGACAATCCCGAGTTGGAAGGACGTTATTACATGCTGAAGGTCACCAATGCCATGATCGCCGACCGGCCCTGGCTCGGCTATGGAGCCGGCAGCTTTCGCTACCTCCATCTGCGCTACGCCGGACCTTACGCTGAGCTGGCACCTAGTTACCGCGTTCGGGTGGTGGATTCGGAGACAGGGCGGCGGGTCTGGCGCAGTCAACCCTACTGGTTTCGTCAGGCCCACCTCGACCTTAGCGAATTTGTCATCGAGTGGGGGATCGTCGGTTCCTCATTCATTGTCCTGGCCTGGTTGTGGGCCCTGGGGATTTTACTCCGCTACTGGCGCTATGTGGACTATGGACAAATAGCCCTGCTTTGGGCGGGTTTTGTTCTGATTCTTGGGGCGGCTTGGGAGTTTCATTTCCGCGCTCCCTTGCTTCCGTTTGCCTGGTCTCTACTGATGATCCTCGCAGTCAAAATTGTCTGGCTGCGAGCACCGGCGAGAGATTCCCGCTGAGGGTCTTGACCGAACTGCAGTCCGTATCTTGACAATGCCGGTGGGCTGACCGAAGCTCACAATTTCGCATGAAAGTCATCTGGCGCGTATCCCAATACCTTTTTCGTTACCGGGCTTTGTTTTTGCTGACGCAGTTGTTTGCGATCGGCATGACTCTGCTAGCAATCGCTATTCCGAAAGCGATTGAGGGCATTCTCAGTCGGGTCATGGATACCGGTGAGATTGCCGGGCTCATGACAGGGGTTCTGCTGGTCGCTGCGCTCTATTTTGGCAGCGAGCTTTTCAATGGGCTACGGATAGTGGTCAACAACGTCCTCGAACAGCGGGTCTTGCTCGATATGCGTCGAGACCTGCATCAGAAGTTGCTCAATCTGCCAGTCTCTTTCTACGATCAACGTAAGAGCGGTGAGATTTCGTCGCGCGTGATTGAGGATGTTATGGCTGTCGAACGGGCACTGCTGGACGGCACCGAAATGGGTGGCCGAGCCTTGGTGATGATTCTCGGAGTCAGTGTGGTCCTGTTCCTGACGGAGCCTTTTCTGGCTTGGTTTGTCTTTTTACCGGTGCCCATCCTTCTGATTCTTGGATACTTTTATGCGAAGGGTTCCCGCTATTACTGGAAGCGCGTGCGGGAGGCGGCGGGCGACCTCAACAGCCTTCTGGTTGAAGATATTCAAGGCAACCGCTTGATTCAGACCTTTGGGTTACAAGAGCGTGAGAGCCGCCGTTTCGATGAGAAAGCAGAGTCGCTTCGCTCGCGCACTCTAGCCGCCATGTTTCGCTGGGCAACCTACAATCCAGGCACAACCTTTCTGACTAACCTTGGAATCGTTGCGGTTATAGGCGTGGGAGGGTACCTGCTCCTAACTCAGCCGGATCGTTTTGGCTTCCCGCAATTGGTGGCCTTTGTGCTCTATGCCAACATGCTATACCGTCCTATTGGCGAGTTGCACGGCATCAATCACATGCTGGCAGCTGGCAAGGCTTCCGGTGAGCGGGTCTTCGAAATTCTAGATGCACGGGTGGATATT
Organism: Opitutales bacterium; assembly: GCA_050485505.1. GTDB lineage: Bacteria > Verrucomicrobiota > Verrucomicrobiia > Opitutales > Oceanipulchritudinaceae > JAFIGG01. Next base: position 3,968 of record JBJHBN010000104.1, read on the forward strand.
GCAGAGGATCCGAATCCTGTCGATTTTCCTGCCGGTCCGGTTGAAATTATTTACGAGAAGGTCGGCTTTCAGTATCCGGAACGTCCGGAGATCCTTACTGATTTCAACCTCACTCTGCCTGCAGGTCGGGTGACGGCTCTGGTCGGGCATACGGGTGCCGGCAAGAGCACGATCGCGAACCTGGCCTTGCGCGCATACGATGCCACCGATGGTGCGGTGCGCATCAACGGCACGGACATTCGCAAAGTTCGACTGAAGGACTTGCACGAGCGGGTAGGGCACGTCGCCCAGGATCCCTTTCTGTTCGAGGGGACCGTACGCGACAACCTGACCCTTGCGCGGGAGGACGCCTCTGATGCCCAGATCGAAGCGGCGCTGAATGGGGCATGTGCCTGGGATTTCGTTCAAAGATTGCCCGATGGCATCGATACCAACATCGGCGAGAAGGGTATTCGCTTGTCACAGGGAGAAAAGCAACGCCTGACGATTGCCCGGGTTTTGTTGAAGAATCCGCCCTTTGTGATTTTGGATGAAGCGACGGCCAGTGTGGATACCATTACGGAACGTCAAATCCAGGAGGCCTTGGAAAACCTGATGCAGGCGCGCACGGTTCTAATTATCGCCCACCGCTTGTCGACGGTGCGCAAGGCCGATCAGATCGTGGTTCTTGATCAAGGCGCGATTGTGGAACAAGGCTCACACGATGGGCTGTTGGAAAAAGATGGCTATTACAGCCGATTGTGGAACTATCAGAATGACCTGATCCCCACCTGATTTATGAAACAGCAAGCACGTATTCTCGCTATTTGTTCGGCCATCGCCCTGGTTGTCGCACCCATTATTGCAATGGCGGGTGCCTTTGAAATCAACTTTCTGTTGATCGGATTGACCTTATTTATCGTTGGGGCATTGGGTCTTTACGCCAGCATGCGTCGGCTCGGCGACGATTAATGTCTGTGGAGGATATGGTTCCTCCCCCCGAAAAAAAAGAGCTCCAGGACTCGGTATCGAACCGGTCCGGGAGCTCCGAATAGGAAAAGACTTTTGATGCCAGCGCAGGTGCTACTGCACTTTATCCCGGAGAGCATTCCAGGTCTCGGCAGGCAACTTGGCGCCAATTGTGGATACAACGGCTGCTCCCAGCAAGGCGCCATAGTGAGCGCAAACTTCGGGGGTTCTCCCGCGCAGGCGTCCGAAAAGAAAGCCTGCTGCCCAGTAGTCGCCTGCACCAGTTGTATCAACAGCATTGATACCCTGTATGGCCTGAGTGTGAACGACTTTGCCGTCCGCTGCGATCCAGGCGCCATCTTTGCCAACCTTGACTGCCGCGACGTCTACGTATTTGGCGAGCAGCTCTGCGTGCGCTTCCGGCTTGGAAATACTGTCCTGAGCGAAGGCTTTGGCTTCGTCTTCGTTCGCGAATACCAGGTCGATGTATTCGGAGAGGATTTCCGGTAAGCTGTCTCTGGAGGCCTCAACAACTTCGAAGGAGGCCAAGTCCAGACTTATGGTGCAGCCTGCGGCTTTTGCTTGTTTCAAAACAGCCAGCATCAGGTCGCGGTTGAAGAGCAAATAGCCTTCGACATGCACGTGCTTAACCTTGGCAAAATCCTCAGCTTTGACCTCGTCCGGCGCCAGCGTCATCGCGGCGCCAAGGTCCGTGCGCATGGTGCGCTCGGAATCCGGAGTGATCAGGGAGACACAGCGGCCATTGGCTTGGTCTCCCACCTTGAAGCGACTGCCGTCGCCGCCAGCGTTTACAAAGGCCTCGCGGTAGAAGCTGCCGTAGGAGTCATTGCCGATCTTGCCGAGGAAGGCGGTCCTGGCGCCCAGCTCCGCTAGGGCAAAAGTGGTGTTGCCGGACGATCCGCCGGCGGCCTGAACGGCATTGCCTTTAAGTTTGGATACCAACTGATCCAGTTGGTCAGCGTTAACGAGGACCATGCCTCCTTTATCTCCGTCGATCTGCTCGACAAATTTTTCGTCGACTTCGGCAAGAATGTCGACGACGGGTGATCCGATTCCTAGGATATCTATCATAATTTATGGATGGTTGACCCCGAGGTTTGTTACGAGAATGGGGTCATTATCAATCTCGACCGTCACCACATAGTTTCCGGCTGCGGTGAACGGGAGATTTCGAATTTCATTTATCAGGTTAATCTTGTGCAGGGGGTTCTTTGACTCAAATTCCCGCTCAAGGATTTTTTGTGAACTCTCCATATCAGGGCCAAAGGTGATCCGCAGCTGATGTTTCCCGGGCTTGACATCGGTCAGGGTGAGAAACCAGACCATGCGCGGGTGTTTGGCTGGGAATTGGCGAACACGGATATTGGAGAAGCAGCCCATGATGTAGTGCTTCCCGGTGGCCGGGTCGATGTGAACCGAGTCACACATCAACCAGCATAAAACTTGTGGTTTGACTGCCATGGCAGCAATCTGCCAGCTCGCTGAAGATTGCCAAGGGTAAAAAGATTGCAATTGAGTTTCAATCTGAACCCGTGCAAGGTTTCGGAATGCTGAGCAGTAGTTTCTGGACGGAGCCTTATCGGATCGGGGAAGTGAGTTTTACCCCGGTATCGCTCTTGATTGGACTCACCTTGTTGATCTTCCTGGTTCTTGTTCAGGCGCTGATAAAACGCTTGCTCACACATCGGGTGTTTCCGCGTTTCGGAATTCAACTGGGACTGGCGAATGCCTATGCCACCTTGCTCGGTTATGCGATCCTAATCATTGGTTTGACCGTTATCACCCCTGTGGCCCTACAGGGAATTAACTGGGCGACCTTCTCAGTGATGCTGGGTGCAATCTCCTTTGGCGTGGGTTTTGGGTTGCGCAATGTGGCGGACAATTTTGTCAGTGGTCTGATCATTCTACTTGAAAGGCCGATCAAGGTGGGCGACCGGGTGGACGTGGACGGCTACGAGGGCGTTATAGTGGATATCCTTGCCCGCAGCACTACCATTCGGACCAATGACAACATCGACGTCATTATACCCAATTCACGCTTCATATCTGAGTCAGTAACCAATTGGAGCCACAACGATGACAAAGTCCGCTTCAAGGTGCCGATAGGCGTGCACTACAATAGCGACCCCTTCGAAGT
>JBJHBN010000105.1:0-7009 GCA_050485505.1 Opitutales bacterium
CTCCTCAGAAGAATTTTATACTTCCGAGTTTGATAGCGTCCACCATATGGATACAATACTTAAGTCACGAGTGCATAAGCACATCATCGTGACAGCGGGAATTCCGCATTCTGATCCGGTTATGAGCACGCAGCGTACAGTTCTCTTGAATACCGCACTCATTGCGGAAATTGAAGAGATTGCAGAATGACCAGTTCCGGTCTGCAAACTACATAAGGTTTGTAGGCTCTCTTAGGGGGGTGGAGCTGGGGGAAACTTCAGCTCCATTTTTTTTTCATGGCGGGGCAAGCAGATTGGCGACTGCACCGGTCTAGAAAACCGACGAGCCGAAAGGCCTTGGGGGTTCGACTCCACCCTCCCGCCGCCATTTGGAAGGTGAACCAGTAAGGCGCTGGACTTGTTTGCTAAACAATGGGCACCTACGGGTGTGGGGTTCGAGTCCCTCGCCTTCCGCCATCAGGAGGTTACGATGCTTCGGACACTTGTGCTTGATGGGACTTACCAGCCGATTTCGGTATTCCCTTTGCACACGATCACTTGGCAAGCAGCCGTAACCCGCGTATTGAATGGCACATGCTCTATAGTGAGTGAGTATGACGAGTTGATTCTTACTCCCACTTTGGAGATGCGCAAGCCCGCCGTGGTGGTGCGGCGCGACAAGATCGAGGCTTGGGAGCGCGAGATAGGTGTATCCGCAGAGGCCATCTTGTTCCGCGACGGCTGCCAGTGCCAGTATTGTGGAGTACAATTGACAAAGGATACCGTGACTTTGGATCACGTGGTCCCGGAGAGCAAGGGCGGTAAGCGCAGCTTCGATAATCTGGTTGCGGCGTGCCAGTCCTGCAACGAAAGTAAGGGTGCCGCCGACCCCGTGGGTGTGTGGGAGCCGCGCCGTAAGCCATATGTTCCATCCAAGTGGGACTTGCTTCGGGAACGCCGCCGCCACCCCATAGTGGTTGACCATCCGAGTTGGGTGCCCCATCTTGGCAATTGGCAGGGCGAGGTACTTTTGAAAAACGAGATGGATCGGTGTGCTTAAACCAGCACGGTGCTGGACCAGACTTTTAATCTGGACGCTTAGGGTTCGACTCCCCATTGATCCTCCATGGACTGCGAGCGTATAGTCAGTCTGGTGACGACAGCAGACTCTTAATCTGCCCGCAAGAGGTTCGATTCCTCCGCAGTCCTCCATACGAATAAGCGGAAATGCTGGTGTAGCGGCCAGCGGTCCGATGGAAAATCGGGTCTCGTCTAATAGCTTAAGGACACCGCTTGGTATTTCAGCGGGGGTGAGGCCGAAGTAGATAGGCGCTGGCCTGCAAAGCCGGTCGTAGTGGGTGCAAGTCCCACCGCCCCATCCAGTTAATGTTCACTTGCGTTTGCGTAAAGTGGGTTAGTGTAAAGTAGTGCGGACATAGCGTAAAGGCAACGTGCTTGGCTTCCAACCAAGAGTTCTCGGTTCGACTCCGGGTGTCCGCGCCATGCTCTTTGACATCGTGATCATGCTCAGGTAACGGAAATGGCAAACCTCTCTGTCTTAGAAACAGAGGCTTGTGGGTTCGAATCCCACCCTGAGCACCATTTGGCGGGATAGTTCAACCGTTGAGAACACTCGGCTCTGAACCGAGAAATGGAGGTTAGAATCCTTCTCCCGCTTCCATATGGGCGTAGTGTAACGGTAGCACAGGAGTCTCCAAAACTCTTAGTGGGGGTTCGAATCCCTCCGCCTATGCCATTTTTTGATAGTTAATCTGGGAGTAGCTCAGTTGGTAGAGTCCTCGCCTTGGAAGCGAGACGCCGGGGGTTCGAGTCCCTCCTCCCAGACCAATTCGCCAGCGTAGAGAACAGGTATATCGGGCCTTCTCAAAAAGGGCTGCTTGTGGGTTCGAATCCCACCGCTGGCACCACGGGGCACGTAATGGGGTTACGGGTGATCCTTGCAAGATTGCTGTCGGAGGGTTCGATTCCCTCGTGCTCCACCAATTTTCATTCCCGTCTAGTCTTCCGGGCGAAGGCACTCGGCTGTTAACCGAGACTGAGGCAGGTTCGAGTCCTGCGGCGGGAGCCAATACCGGGTGTCGGCACAGGTTGGATCTGGTCTCGACTGTAAATCGACGCAAACATGGTTCGATTCCATGGGCACCCACCACGCGGCTGTCGCTCAAAGGCAGGGTATCTGGGTGCCATCCAGAAGATGTGGGTTCGAGTCCCGCCAGCCGCGCCAATAGCCTGCCCCTGCGGAGGCAGGGGGCTTCGATCCCTCGCGGTGATCAGGCCCGTCGTCCCGAGTGCGAAGAGCGAAAGGAAGGCACATCATTCAATAAGCCAAATATGACATATTATGCCGCTATTCCCTGTCTATATGCCAAATATGGCAATTTGTGGTGAGTATGGTGTAAAGGCAGCACCGCTGACTGTGACTCAGCTAGAGCCGGGTTCGAATCCCGCTACTCACCCCATGCCGCTCAAGCGTTGATGGTGGCGCAAGCCCCTTGTAAGGGCGAGGGCCCGGTTCGAGTCCGGGGAGCGGCTCCATGGTTCCGTGGTGAAATGGTATCACCTCCGCCTGATTAGCGGATGTTCGGGGTTCGAATCCCTGCGGAACCACCAACATCAAGATGCACCCCGGTTCGTCCCTGCTCTGCATATGGCCGGGGTAATATTCTGAGGGCGTCGGCCCTCACCCCCGTTTGAAAGGATACCCCATGTCCGAATCCAAGAATGACTTTGCCGTTGGAATCAAACTTTCGCGCACGATTTGCGCAACCTTTGCAGCCATGCGGGCTTGCGACCAGACGCGGAATTACGCGCCCATGGTTGGTTTGATAGAGGAAGCCCAGATTTATGCGAACAAGATGGAAGCAGGCCTTGAGCAGAGCAAAGAGGCAGGCCGAAAAATCTTGTGGGTCGTACACGCTGAAAACATGTCCGATAAGAAGAAGATTGCAGAAATTAAGGCCATAATCAGCAAGCGCTGGGATCTTGATTTCAATCCTGACGGATCAGTGATATACTGAGGAGAGGGTTGCCATGCTTGGAGTATGGATCTTGCTTTTGATCACGGCCACGTTTGCGTCGTTGGCAATTTTGTGGCACTTGTATGATACACTGGTGTTTGAAACTGAAAACTTGCCAAGGTTTTTCTGGGCTCTGAGTGCGGTGTTTCTCGTTTTCGCAGGTTGGAGCACGATTGCCTTGACTGTATATGAAGCGTTCAATTTCTAATGAAACCGCAGCTGGTGATGCTGGTGCACACGCTCCCCTGAAAAGGGAGAGATTTTGGTTCGATCCCAAAGCTGCGGACCACGGCTCTTGCGCCAGATGGGACGGCATCCGGTTTACACCCGGACAAGACTAGGTTCGATTCCTAGAAGAGCCACCATTTCGTCCCCGTCGTCTAGCGGGCAGGACGCAACCCTCTCAAGGTTGTAGCGCGGGTTCGAATCCCGTCGGGGACTCCATATATACGCCAGTGCGTATAACTTTGAAATATACGGCAATTCGTATAACATGGCTCTATCGTATAATGGCCAATACGCTGGACTGTCCATCCGGAGATCGGGGTTCGATTCCCCGTAGAGTCGCCAACATGCTTCTGTAGTGAAATGGATATCACGGGCGGCTTCTACCCGCCAGTTCAGGGTTCGAATCCTTGCAGGAGCACCAATGGCGCGGTCGTCTAAATGGAATAGGATGCCAGACTTTCAATCTGGTCGATGAGGGTTCGAGTCCCTTCCGCGCTACCAAAAAAGCCTGTCGAGGGTGGGGCGACCATCCTGCATAGCGAACCAACACGCGGCAGTTTCGAGCTTCTGCCTTTCACCAGAAAGGATCAACATGAAAGAACTTATAGCCTTCATAGCGATCATGGTTTTCAGCGTGGCAGAAACGCCACCCGCGCTGGTTGGAATGCAAATTTCCGAGGTTCCAAGTTTTGAGGAGTGCCAGCGAGACATTCGCCAAATTGCGGAAACTATCCAGGAGCGCCTGCCCCCTCAAGAATATGTTTATGTGCTGTGCGTAGGGGTGCCCAATGAGCGCAGAAAAGCGCAACCATTTCCCGCTACGCCTTCACCGATTCCAGCAAGTCCAAGTTAAGACAGGCGGCGGCGCTGGGCGCAAGAGGGTCTTATAAACCCTTTAGCAGTAGATCACTGTTCTCGGTCGGGTTCGATTCCCGAGTCGCCTACCACACCCTCGTAGGCTAATGGATAAACCACAACCTTGCGAAGGTTGCATTGCAGGTTCGAATCCTGCCGGGGGTGCCATGCTTCGGTAGCTTAATGGATAGAGCGGTCGCCTTCGAAGCGGTCAGATGCGGGTTCGACTCCTGCCCGGAGCACCATATTTAAGTTGAAGCCCTTGTAATTTAATGGTAGAATAGCCCTTTGGTAAGGGGCAAATCGGGGTTCGATTCCCCGCAAGGGCACCATTGCCGCCGTTACTGTGTGGACAGACTGGCCTCTCGTAAGGGCCAAGGCGGGGTTCGACTCCCCGGAGCGGCACCATGATGGGCCTCTAGCATAATGGCAATGCGGGAGCCTTTGAAGCTTTTGATCGTGGTTCGATTCCACGGAGGCCTTCCACCTAGGAGAAACTTTATGCAGATGAAAATCGCCAAAGCATCCAAAGCCCTCGCGGGCATGGTAGTGACCGTTGCGGTGGCATGGCTTGCCACGCTGACCGGCTTTGAAGTGCCGGAAAGTCTTGTTGAATGGGCAGGCGCTGCCCTTGGAACCGCCATCGCAGCAGGCCTTGGGTTTGCAGCCGTATGGTTTGCCCCCAAGAACGAGGATTAACCCATGGGATGGCTCGGCCCTGTGTTCGGTTTGGTAGGCAAGCTGTTGGACTTTTTCAAGCCCGTCATGATTTGGCTCGCCGGGCGCAGGGCGGGACATCAGGAAAGAGACCTCGCCAACTATGAAGGAACAGAACGTGAAATTCGTGAAGCTCTTGCGGTGCAGCGCCTTATTGAGCGTGATCTCGATGAGCGCCGCCGGTTGCGCGATAAGCACTACGGAACCGGTAACAAGACCGACAATTAATACCTTCTGCTTGCTCGGGCTGCCTCCCGAGGATATGCTCCCCCCTTTGGAAGAAAATCATTGGGTGTGGCGCTATATTGCCGAATATGATCGAGCGTGCTAACATGACTTGGCAGAGAGGATTGGTATCCCGGCAGGCCTCATAAGCCTGTTCTCGGCGGTTCGATTCCGCCCTCTGCTACCAAATTCCCAAGACTACAAGGAACCCCACATGAGATACGCCGTTGATAAACAGACATTGGCGCAAGCTGTCCTGCATGTCGCCAACACATGCCATCACATCCGCAAAAGCCCTTTCCCCGAAAACACCCAAGAACGCATGGCGCGCTATGAGGACATTGAAATTTTCCTGCTGAACATGGCGCATCAGCTCGCTGATGATCCTTCCCTGGACTACATCGACAACTTCTCTTATGACACGCGAGCTTGGCGGATTCCTGTGCCCGACAGTTCTGAAATCGACTTCAAGGTAATTTACACCAAGCCGATGCCCGACAGCCTGCTATTCTACCAGCCGCAAGCCGCCAAGGATTTCTATGAGGTGCCTGATCCCGCCGCGCCCGATTCCGAGGGCGAGAGCGGGGGTGAGGGCTTAGATTTCTGGGTTGTGTTCAACATTGCGTGCCACCAAGCATCGAGCATGGCAGAGGATAAAGGCTTTTGGTCGGGAGAAGCCCCGAAGCTGACAAAGCAGGCCGAAAAGATTGCGCTGATGCATTCCGAGTTGAGTGAAGCCCTTGAAGCCTTGCGGCATGGGAATCCGCCCGACAAACATTGCCCCCAATTCTCCAGCCTCGAAGTTGAATTGGCCGATGTGCTGATCCGCCTCATGGATTTCGCGGGCCACTACCGCCTCGATGTGGGAGGCGCGGCGAAGGCCAAGCTTCAAGTCAATGCTTCCCGGCCATACAAACACGGAAAGGGTTTTTAACATGAAGCATGCGCATGCCGATGAACACGCTATCGAAATGTACGAACCTTCGCCCGAGCGGTATGAGGGCCTTTATGCGGTGCTGGAAGCCGCACATGACCGCGCAGCGAAGGGCAAAGGGCGGGAGCGCCACGCACAGGAGCGGCCCTTTGAAGAGCAGCCTATCCTGAATATTACCGAGATGGTAGGGCCGGGGGGTCTGGCTTTTCAGATCATGAAAAAGGCTCAAGAGAGTCTGCGCCTCACCCCCGCTGATGCACAAAAGGAATTGCTTGACATCATTGTGTATGCGGCGGCGTGGCACATTTATCTCAACAGCAAGTGATTGTCTGCACATTTGAAACCCCGGTCGATTGGCCGGGGTTTCTTTTTAGTAGTCCGTGGGCACGTCATAGATGCCGGGCTCGGAGCGGGGGTGAGGGCTTGAATTCAATTTAAGGTGCTTGTAGCGTTTGCCATCATCCGTGTAGTATGTGATGTCCCCATTTTCTGCCATCTCCACCTTGGCGATCCGCTTGCCGCTCCCCAGCATCATATTGTTGAATGCTCTGGCGCGGCGCACCGCGAGCCCCACCACAGGCTTGTTTTCGGCCCGCACCACGTCCAAAGTCTCTCGGCCAATCTTCTCAACTGAATCGAAGGTGCCGTCATATCTTGCGATTGCGTTGCGCAGCCCTTCGAATCTTTCAGTTTGCCTACCCGCGTTGTAGTGCAAGTCCAGCAATTCGGATTTTACAATATTGGGGAGGGACTCGAAGTTGGGAACCCTGTCGCGCAGCAATTCCTTGCGCTCAACCAAGTCAATTCGGATAAGCTCTTCGTCAGGCCTCTTTCCGAACTTGGTGATCAGTTCATCACGCCGCGCGTTGGTAAGTCCCCACTTGCCTGTAGGAGTCTGCGTCACGCGGTCGCCGTATTCGCCTTCGCGCTCCGGCAAATGCCCGTAGGTCGCGTCAATGACGTTGGGAATCTGCACATGGCGCCGATAGTCAGGAAGAGCGGGCGAGCGATGCTCCGCCAGTTCACCAGTCGG
>JBJHBN010000106.1:0-6988 GCA_050485505.1 Opitutales bacterium
GTGCCAGAGCTTCGTTCCTTGCTTCAGGAATTCTTTTCCCTAATCAGCTAACTTATAAATGAGTCAGGCCTCCGAGAAATCCGTAATTATTTCGGGAGTGGGTTCCTACACGCCCTCCAAGATCCTCACTAACGACGACCTTTCAAAGATCGTCGAAACCTCTGACGAGTGGATCCGCACCCGCACAGGGATTCGCGAGCGCCGCATTGCCGGTGAGAACGAAACGACATCCGATATGGCCAGCGCAGCAGCCAGGGCAGCTATAGAAAACGCTGGACTGGAGCCCTCGGACATCGGGTTGATTGTTGTCGGGACGGTTACCCCGGACATGCGTTTCCCCAACACCGCCTGTTTCATCCAGCGCAAGTTGGGGATCGGTAAGGTTCCGGCATTCGATGTCGAGGCTGCCTGCTCCGGTTTTCTTTACACGGTCGAAATTGCCCGCAGCCTGATGCTGACTTCGGGTTACAAGCATGCGCTCGTCATCGGCGCCGAAAAACTTTCAAAAATCACCAATTGGGAAGACCGCACCACCTGCGTCCTGTTTGGCGACGGGGCCGGCGCGGTTGTCCTCAGCCTGGTTGATGAACCCGGCGTTGGCATTCTGCAATCGCTGATGGGTGCGGACGGCAATGAGTCGGACATCCTTTGTGTCCCTGAAAATGAACAATCCGGCACCGCCGCCGTCGAAAAAATTGAGCGCGCCCTGCATAAAATCCACATGCAAGGCAACCAGGTCTTCAAGATCGCAGTCCGTGTCATGTGTCAGAGCGCGGTCGACATCCTTGAAAGAGCCAATCTCAGCGCAGAAGACATTTCTCTCGTGATCCCTCACCAAGCCAACAATCGCATTATTGAAGCGCTGTCACAGCGCTTGGGCATCGGCATGGATCGCTTTAAAATCAACCTCGATCGCTACGGAAACACTTCCGCAGCCTCTATCCCCATCGCATTGGATGAAGCCTACCGCAACGGCCGGATCCAATCCGGCGATACCATCCTCATGGTCGCATTCGGGGGAGGCTTGACCTGGGCGGCGATGGTTATCAAATGGCAATAAAATTCACATGCGTCTTTATCACCTCATTTTCCTCCTTGGCTTGCTCGCACCACTGAACGCAGCAGACGCCTTTTTTGAACGCCTTTTTCGCACCTCCCTCGATTTGCCACCTTCAGAGCAAACGGAGCGGGCCCGGCCTATTTTTGAAAGGGCACAGGAAGCTCAGGCGGCTGGCAATCAGCGCTCGGCCCTCCGCCAATACCGCCGAATCTGGCGCCGTCTACCCGCCTCCGATTACACTGCGGAGGCCACCTACAACTACGCAACCCTGCGCTACGAGCGGCGCGAATGGATCAAGGCCTACGACAGCTACCAGCGGGTACTCGCCTACCATCCCGGATTCCCTCATTTCAACCGCATCGTTCACCGCCAATTTGATATCGCGCTGCGAGTCGCCGAAGGTGAAAACACCCGTTTTCTCCTTATTTTCCCCTATCGGGCACTGAATCGGGCCGCCGGTTACTTTGCAGGCGTTGTCAACAATGCGCCTTACCACGATCTGGCTCCGCTGGCGCTGATGAACATGGCCCTGATCTACCAATACCAAGGGCAAACCATGGAGGCCATTGATGCCCTCGACTGGATGATCAATGAGTACCCAACCAGCCTGCTGGCAAGCGATGCGTATTTGACCCTGGCAGAAACCTTCTCCGAGCTGGTTGACGGCCCGGAATACGATCAAGGGGCGACCCGCGAGGCGATGAGTTACTTCGAGGATTTCCTAATCCTTTATTCGGAGCACGAGGGCGTTGCCCAGGCTGAAGAAGGGCTGCAGGAGATGGAAGAGGTTTTCGCCCGCAGCAAGCTCGTGATTGGCCAGTTCTACTTCCGCTACCGAGGCTGGTATGACGCTGCGGAAGTCTTCTTCAACGAAACTATCACCACTGCTCCGGACTCCGACGCCGCAGACACGGCCCGCGACTACCTGACCCGTATTGAGGAACGCCGCGAACAGGCCGAGCAGGCCCGCAGCGACGGCGACCGCCAACAGGAACGCAACTTCCTCCAGCGCCTCTTGCGCCGCGGCTGAACCCCATTTTGAACTCCTGTGAATACGGGTTGCCGCACCATCCGATCGTTACCAGCTATCATCCTCGTCCTGGTGACAGTGCTGAGCATCGCCGGATGCCAATCCTACCAGTGGGGTGAGGCGGGCTCGACCGGCGAAATGCGGGTTTACTTGCATCCCGTTGTCAATGAGAGCTACGCACCCCAGGCAGCGACACTGCTGGAAAGGGAGTTGCGAACCGCCTTGGCACGCGATGGGGGCGCACGCCTTATCAGCGAGAGACGGCGCGCCGATGCGGAGCTCGAAGTGATTATAGAAGCCTACGATGAAGCCTTTGTCAGCGGTCGTGACGATGACACCGGTCGGCCAGCTTCTCTTTCCCTCGATATGACCGTGCAGGCACGCTGGTACCGGGACGGGGAAGAAGAATCCATTCGCTTCACTGAATCTGTTCCCATCTACGGAGACCCATCCATTCGCGACGGAGCCACCATGGCTTTCCCGCAGCTGGCGCAGAAAATCAGCCGGCGTATCCGCGACACTCTGCTTCACCCCTGGGAGATTGAACCCTAAGCTGGAACCATGCACACGCCGATACTTGCTCCGTCCATTCTTGCCGCGAACCACGCCCGACTCGCCGATGGACTCGCAACCATCGCCAACGACGGTCTCGACTGGGTCCACTTGGACATCATGGATGGGCATTTTGTGCCCAACTTCAGCTTTGGTCCACAAACGGTTGCCGACCTGCGCGAGCTGAACAGCACGCTGTTTTTCGATACCCACCTGATGCTCGACAATCCGCACGAGTATGTGGAGGCCTTCGCCAAGGCAGGGTCGCAACAAATCACCGTCCATGTCGAACCCGAATACGACATCGGCGCAACCCTGACTCACATCCGCGAACTCGGTTGTCGCTGCGGGCTTGTGCTAAATCCAGATACTCCTGCAGACTCCATTTTACCCTGGATCGATCAGCTGGACATGGTTCTGGCCATGACTGTTTGGCCCGGATTCGGGGGTCAAAGTTTTATCGAAAGCAGCCTGCCAAAACTCAGTCGGCTGGCAGAACTCCGCGACGAGAACGGTGCCCGCTACCGAATTCAGGTCGATGGAGGGATCAATGTCGAAACCGGTCTACGCTGTCGCCGGGCCGGAGCCGATACCTTTGTCGCCGGCACAGCCTACTTCAAAGCCGAAGACCGCAAGGCTTTTCGCCAAAGCCTTGAGGCATAGGCCGCGTCTGGAAATTGATGCCATCCGCTACAATGGACTTCCGGCAATTTCCAAACGCGGCTTAGTGTTCCGTACATAAAAAAGCCCCCACGCTGTCTCAAGGCGGGGGGCTACTAACCTCTTATCGAGGGGTCTCTCTATGTAGTCTCTCTCTTTTTGTCTCTCTAAGCTGCTATTGCAGCAAGTCTTGCTCAGGCATCGCTATGCCAAAAAATTCGTGTTTGCGGGCTCAACGCTATGGCTACTCGATCGTCTGCGGCCAAAAGCGGGCATTGGACGGGCATCCTTGTCGTGGCGCACTTCAAAGCAATCAACGCGACGCAGAACGTAGGCACGCATGTCGTTCAGGGGCTTGTCGGGAAAGGCCAGGCGATTACGCAAATCCGGACGCAGTGCATGCTTGGAAACGAAATCCTGAACCGCATACAGATCCGCCCCATGCACAAGATCTGCAATCATCTTCAATTCACGAACCGTATGCATTCCGGGAACCACCGTGGTCCGGAATTCATGTGGAACACCGGATTGCTTGATAACCCAAACACTGCTGCGAATGGCCTCCGTGTCGATTTTCCGGCCGCACAGCTGACTGTAATTCTCCAGCGGCGCCTTAACGTCCATCGCAATGTAATCCACCAAACCTTCGACGATCAGCTGGCGCAGTACGTCTGGCTGACTTCCATTGGTGTCCAGCTTAATTGCATAACCCAGATCACGGGCTCGGCGTATCCAGTTCGGCAACCCAGGATGCAACGTGGGTTCTCCACCGGAAAAAACCACTCCATCCAAGCGCTCACGGGCGGCATCCAAAAACTGAAAAACCTGTGCCTCATCCCAGGTCCGGGCCAAACCTCTCCCATCTATCAAAGAACCAAACGCACAATAGGGGCACCGGAAATTGCATCCGATCAGGAACAACACCGCCGCCTGTCGGCCCGGAAAATCCCGGTCCGAATGCCGGATGATGTTGCCAACCTCCATGTTCATTAAATTGCCTGGAACCTTACAGGAATGTTAATGCAATGCAAGCTTAATATTAGTTTTACTAACTATGTTTATAGGTCCTATTATTACTTCTTATTGCTTTGATTACTATTTTCATTCATGCATTTCGCTTGCAGGAAGTCTGAGGACAACAAATGCTCGTGCGCCAACGAGTCATGCTGCAGGTCTTGCCAAACCGTCTTATCCGTCAATCCTGGCTCCGCTGGATCAGCTGCTGCCTTGCCATTTTTACCTTCGCAGCCTGCCAGGTTCCCAACCCGGAGGCGCCGGTAGCTGGCATGGAAGTTCCAGCTCAGTTTGGTCCGTCCCTCCCTGAAAGCCGTTGGATCGCCCGGCTCACGGATCCAGACATGCAGGCGCTGATAGAAGAAGCCTGGGAAAAAAATCCGAATTTGCGCCAGATGGCGGCGCAACTGGATGCTGCACGGGCAGAAGTGCGCAGAGCCGGGTCCAGACTTCAGCCACAACTCGACGCCGGCATCGAAGCCAGCCGTCAGGACACTCCGATTGCAGAGGGCTTTCGTATCCGCGAGAGCCGTTATACACTCAGCGGACAAGCATCTTGGGAAATCGACCTCTGGGGCCGCAACCGCGCCAACCGCGACGCTGCAGGAGCGCGGCTTGAAGCCAGCCAGGCGGACTATCAAGCCGCCCGTCTTGCCCTCGCGGCCAATGCAGTCCTGCTGTGGATCGAATTGGCCGAGAGCCACGTCCAGAATCAACTCGCAGAGCAATCGCTGAACAACCTCGAGACCAGTGAATCCATTGTCACCAGCCGATTCGAAGCCGGCCTGGCCAGCGCGCTCGACCTGCGTATGGCCCGCACCTCAACGGCCGCCGCACGCAACCAATGGACCCAACGGCAACGTCAGCAGGACGGCCTCAAACGTGCCCTCGAAACCCTGCTCGGGCGCTACCCATCTGCCCGCATAGAAGCTTCAGACACATTGCCACAGTTACCACCAGAGCTGGAACCGGGAATTCCCAGTGAACTTCTGGAACGGCGTCCCGATATCCGCGCCGCAGCAGCCCGCTACGAGGCCACCGCCTTTGCCTTTACATCGGCCCAGCGGGCGAGGCTTCCTTCCCTAAGTCTCACTGGTCGGGCTGGCACCAGTAGCTCGCAACTCAACGATTTACTACAGTCCGATGCCTTCATCTGGAACCTGGCAGCATCACTGACGGCACCCATTTGGGATGGAGGGCGACTGGCGGCCGAAACAGTCATTGCCCGGGCACAAATTCAACAAGCGGCCGAAGCCTACGCGGAGACCGCACTTCTGGCATTTCGTGAAGTCGAAACCGCACTCGCCGCCGAAAGCCTGCTAGCCAACGAGGAAAGCAGCATGCAGGCCGCCGCCGAAGAAGCGCAGGCCGCCGAAGGCTTGGCACTTGAACGCTACGAACGCGGCTTGATTCCTTTCACCACAGTACTGGAGGCGCAGCAGCGTTCCACCGAGTACCAAAGCCAATTGCTCAGTATCCGCTCTCAGCGGCTCAAAAACCACATCGACCTCCTGCTCGCCCTGGGCGGCGATTTCCTGCATACGCCATGAAATTCCTGTTACCCATAGCTATCCTTCTCGGCGCCATCGCAATCGCCGCCATTCTGGTCGCCCTGCGACCGGGGGCCGAGACCTCCGAGCCGACGCCCTACATCCCGTCCGTGGAGACCTTGAGCGCGGATGCCGAAACGATCCGGATTCGAATAAAAGCACAGGGCAACGTCCTCCCTCGAACTGAAACCGCACTCACAGCCGATGTAGGCGGGAGAATACTGAAGGTCTCCGAAAATTTCGACAACGGGGCTTTTTTCGACGAGGGCGACATCCTCATCGAATTCGATCCACTGCCTTACAAAGTCGAGCTGGCGCAGGCACGCTCAAGGCTGGCAAGCGCGCGACTGGCTCTGGCCCAGGAAATCGCTCAAGCCGAGCAAGCCAGGGAGGAATGGCAAATCAGTGGTATCCAGCGTAGAACGGAGCCATCTGCCCTGGTCCTGCGCCAACCACAAATTGAAATGGCGGAAGCAGACATTGCCGCCGCCGAAGCCGCTGTGCGCATCGCCGAGCGCAACCTCGAGCACACCCGTGTGCGAGCCCCCTACGACGGACGGGTGCGCGAGCGCAGAGTAGATCTGGGACAGGTAACGGTTGCGAACAGCACCGTGCTGGGTCAGATCTATGCGGTGGACGCGGCTGAAATACGTTTGCCACTCACACTACAGGAATACGCACTGCTTGGCATGCACGAAAAAGGCGGGCAAACTTCCGCCCCTCTTCACCCCGTGCAGGTCACAGCCAGACTGGGAAATACCGAGCAGGAATGGCAGGGATATATTGTCCGCAGTGAAGGTAGTCTGGATTCCAGGAACCGTATGATCCATGTCATTGCCCGTATCGATGATCCCTTTCAACGCAAAGGAGGCGAAGGACCCATCCTCCAGACTGGCCGCTTTGTCAGTGCGAACATTCAGGGGATCACTCTTCAGGAAGCCTTCCGAATTCCCCGCAATGCCGTCATACATCCGGACCAGGTCCGCATCGTCGATGCCGATAACCGCCTGCATTCACGCCGTGTAACTATTATCCAAAACACCGAAACGGAAGCCATCGTCACAGAAGGGCTGGAATCCGGTGACCGTATAAGCCTCACTTCAATCGACTACTTTGTTGAAG
>JBJHBN010000107.1:0-6985 GCA_050485505.1 Opitutales bacterium
GTTTGTGGACGGTATGGGTTCGGCTCAAGTGGATTTCACGCGTTTCCAGCCAGCGAGAAATTCCTGATTTCCGCTCATGCCAGCGATCGGCGAAGGACAGAAGCCGCTCAATTCGGCCTCAGCCAGGTTTTGTTTTACCCAATCAAGCACGGATTGTACAATCTGGTCTCTGAGTTCGGTGTCGCGGATAACGCCTCCTCCGGCATCGGCATCGGCCTTGCCAGCTTCAAATTGGGGCTTGATCAGTGCAATCAGCGTGCCACCCGGCTCCAGCAAGGGCCAAACCGCAGGCCGACCGGTTTTGAGGGAAATGAATGAAAGATCCATTACAATCACAGGATAGCCCGGCTCCGGTAGGTCGGCGGCGTTCAAGTGCCGGGCGTTGACCCGTTCAAGATTGGTGACCCTTGGATCTTTCTGCAATTTGTAGTGCAACTGCCCATGGCCAACGTCGACACAAACAGCCCTTGCGGCACCCCGTTGCAAGAGGCAGTCGGTAAAACCGCCGGTCGAAGCACCGACGTCGAGAATGGTTTTGCCTTCGACTGAGAGGGGAAACTTTTCGAGGAAACCATCCAGCTTTTCACCGCCACGGCCAACAAACCGGGGCGGTTGCTCAAGCTCAATGGGAGTGTCCGTCGGGTAGACCTTCCCGGCCTTGTCGAGTATCGTTGTGCCGGAGCGTACTTTCCCCGCCATAATCAATGCTTTGGCGCGGCTGCGGGAGTCGACCATCCCCAGGTCGACCAGCAGTTCATCCAGGCGCAGCTTGGAAGGCGACTTAGCCATTGTTGAGAGTGCAGGCAGGAAGCCCACAGGTATTCAGTACATAGTTCATTAGCCGTTCTTCCGCATCGCGCATGGCGGTACGGCTGTTTTCGTTGAGGTCGTCAAGCCCAGCCAGGTGCAGCCACGCATGGATCAAGTAGAGCGTGACCTCTTCGGGGAAGCTGGTGCCATGGTCGAGGCAGGCTTCGGCCGCGTATTGGGGACAGATGGCGATGTCACCCGCATGCTCATCATCTGGATCCCCAGGGAAGGTCATTACGTCTGTGATACTTGGGTCGTCGAAGTGATCTTTATGCAGATTGCAGCAACGCTCATTCGTTATGTATGCGATGTCGAGGTGCCCGGTGGGGATGGAAAAGGCTTCGAATTCGTCGAGTGTATGTATCAGTTTTTTAACTGCTGTATCGTCGATGCGAAATCCGGGAACTTCATTTAGGATTTCAACGCTCCTTGTCATCTGGTTCGGCAGGTGGGTTTATCGGCTTGGGTGGCTCAGTTATGGACTCCGGCAAGGGCAGTCCAGGTGATGAAAAGCGGGAATGACGGGTCATCTTCTTGCGTGCTTTCTTCTCGGAACCCTGTGCTTCTTCCGGATATTCGACACGGGCGTGCAGCATGTTGAGAAGGGTGAACATGAAGCTTTCTTTCACTAGCTTGAGTTGGCTGAAGGTCAGGGGTGTGTCATCCAGTTGGCCGTCCTCCATTCGCGCAGTGACAATGCCGTCCACTAGCTCCTCTATGCTTTGAGGAGTTACTTTACGCAGGCTTCGGCTTGCTGCTTCAAGGGAGTCTGCCAGCATTATGATTGCGCTTTCGGTGAACTGGGGCACTGGTCCTTCGTAGCGATAGGTGTCTTCATCGACCTTGTCCAATTCGATCCGAGGAGCATTGGGGTGGATGGCCTCCTGTGCTCCTTCGCCTTTTTGCTTCTCTAGAGCCTTGTAGTAAAAATACTGGATCAGGGAGGTGCCGTGGTGCTGACGAATGACATCTTCGATGACCTGGGGGAGCTTGAACTTGCGCGCCAATTGAACGCCTTCCTTGACGTGGCTTTTGATTACGAGCGCGCTCATTGAAGGATTGCGTTCAATGTGCGGATTGTAGCCGGAACGCTGGTTCTCGGCAAAATACTCCGGCTTAACCATCTTCCCGATGTCGTGAAAAAGGGCACAAACTCTACAGAGCAGAGAATTGGCCCCAATGCTTGCGGCGGCATTTTCGGACAAGTTCGCAACCATCAAGCTGTGATGGTAGGAGCCCGGTGCTTCGACCTGCATCTTTCTTAACAAGGGGTGGTTGAAATCGGTAAGTTCCAGAAGCGTAATATCCGTTGTGTCGTTGAAAAGGTTTTCCAGCAGGGGTAGAAGGGCTACAACGATCATACCGGTAAACAAGCCTGCAAGAATTGCGGTGAGCGTTTGGCCGAATATTGTTGCGGGTTCCAGATTGTCGCGGATCCCGCTGAGCATTGCAGCCACGGCCAGCAGTACACCGGCAAGGACGCCGGCGCGCACGACGCGGGCACGCAGTTGGATATTGCGACTGCAATAGATGCCCACCAGTGCGCTCAGCAGAGAGGCAATCAATACAGAAAGGGAATTGCCCTGCATCATGGCATTGAAAGCACTGATCAAGCCGGCGGCAATGACTGCAGGTCCTGCCCCAACCAGAACGGTAAGAATGATGGGCCCAAGGGCGACCGGGATCATCCATGGTAGCAGTTGCTGAAGCATGGGAATCATCTCGACAACACGATTGCCGCCCAATTCCAGAATGAGGCGGGCAGCAACTAGGTTTACCAGAATGAAACCACCTGAGAGAATAAACACCCTGTGATTGGCCTGAATTCGGATCCGGCTGGTACGGAGGTAGAGGGCCGCGCCGAATATAATGGCTAGGGTTAGGATGAAGCGTTCCAACCAAACTGCATCAATGCGGCCAAGTTCGCGTTCTTCCGCGTCGCGCAGGGCTGCCCGATAAGCCTCGAGCTGCTCGTAGACAGCTGCGGTCACCTGACTGTTGGCTTCAACGATCGTATCACCTGCTTGGACTTGGACCCGAACGGGTTGAACGGCTGCCTGAGCGCGTTGGATCAGTTCTTCGGTTTTGCCTTCGTCAAACTCAAGGTTTGGGCGAATGCCGCTTCGGAGGAGGCGAAAAAGGATCAGCGCTGTGTCGCGCGGGATGTCGAGGGCGAGCAGGTTGATCCTTAGCGAGCGCAGGGCGTCCTCTTCGGACAGGATCTCAACCTGACGGATATTGCCCGCTTCGTCGAGGACGTGAAACAGACTCATGCTTTCAGCCGTTTCGTCGATGAAGGAGGCACTGGGATCGTGAATTCCCTGGTCGGTGATTTCTCCGAGGATAATAAGGGCTTCCTGAATGGCTTCTCTGGCCCGGTTTGGGCCGAGACGATTGTAGAAGCTGGCCAAGTCAGAACTGCGAAAATTGTAAGGATTGCCGGCGTCGTAGTTGTCGAGAAAGTGGCTGACTTCATCGGGTTCCATGCGGACTGCGTCTTCGGGGGCGTCCTCGGGCACCTCGGCGTAGGTGATGAGGTCGTTGAAGAGCTGTGTCAGATAGTTTTGGTAGCTCTGCATCGCGCCGGGATCCAGGCGGTAGACTGGCGGCACGCGCTGACGCTGCGCTTCCATGCGTTCTCTGGTCTGTATGTCGCTGGCATACTCGAAGCTGATCTCCGAGATCACATGTACGCGCGCAATCTGGTTCCTTTGCAGGGAAGGCCCGAGCGGGTCGAGTCCGGTGAAACAAACCAGAATGACTGCGACAGTGAAGAGCAGGTAAATGGCGAAATTGAGCAGGGAACGCCGTTCAAAAAGCGGGCGGACCAGGGAATCACGGTCGGAGCCGAGTCGTTTGACGCGGGATGACTCTACCTGCTGGCGTTTGTTTTTGCGGATGACTCCCATGGGGGATTGGGTTGCCGGAGCGGTCAGTCGGATTGAACCTCTCGCGGTTGATGAGCGCCAGTGCGCTTTTCATAATCGGCGTAAGCCTCGATGATGCTCTGCACGAGCGGATGGCGAACGACGTCGCGGCCATCAAAATAGTGGAAGGCAATGCCCTTGGTTCTAGCCAGAACCTTTTCAGCCTCCTTGAGGCCGGAATATTTGTGACGCGGCAAGTCGATTTGGGTGCGGTCGCCGGTAATGACCATTTGACTTTTTTCGCCAAGGCGGGTCAGGAACATCATCATTTGCTCGGGTGTGGTGTTCTGAGCCTCGTCGAGGATGACAAAGGCGTTCGACAAGGTTCGTCCCCGCATGTAGGCGAGAGGGGCGATCTCTATGCGGGTGTTACTGCGCTCCTCCTTGCGTTCGCTGTCGAGGCCGATGAGCTTGCGGCCATCGGCGCGTCCCAGCATTTCGTAAATAGCGTCATACAGGGGAAGCAGGTAGGGCTGAATCTTTTCTGTGAGGTCACCGGGCAGGAATCCCAATGCCTCGCCGGCTTCAACCGCTGGACGGGTCAGGATGATGCGCTCGACCCGGTTGTTGAGCAACGCGTCCAGAGCGGCGGCAACGGCGAGGTAAGTCTTGCCGGTGCCTGCTGGGCCGATTCCAAAAACGATGTCGCGGGTCCGGATCGACTGCAGGTAGCGTTTTTGGTTGAAGGTTTTGGGGACCACGCTGCTACGGCGCAGGTTTATGACGAAGTTTTCATCAAAGAGGTTTTTAAACTCTTCATCCCGGCCCTCGCTGAATGCTTCGAGTGTGTTGCGAAAGTCGGCCTGAGTGATCTTTAGACCCTGTCTGCGGCCCTTTTCAAGGGTTCGGAAAAATGTCTCACCTCGGTCGAGTTGAAGGTCATCGCTGCCCTCAAGCCGCAGCCAGTCGTCGCGGGTGACCGCGCGGATGCCGAGAGCGTTTTCGAGCAGATTGAGGTTGGATTCGTCCCCACAGTAGAGCTCGGAGAGAAGGTGTGGATTCGAAAAATGGAGGGTGCGGTCAATCATTCAAGTGTTGTTTGAGTACCTGCCAGGTTTGGTCGAGTGCCTGAGGCAGGACTCTGGTTTTGCCGATTACCGGCATGAAGTTCACGTCGCCATTCCAGCGTGGCACGATGTGGCAATGCAGGTGCTCGGGAATGCCGGCACCGGCAGTTTTACCGAGGTTCAAGCCAACGTTGAAGGAGTCTGGAGACATTGCTCGTTTCAGCAAATTCTGACCAAAGACAATTAGCTCCATCATCTCTGCACGGGCTTCGGCAGAGAGATCTCCAAGCTCGGGAACCGCCTCGTATGGGACAATGAGCATGTGGCCTGGATTGTAGGGGAATTTATTGAGCACTATATAGTGGGCTTCTCCCCGGTACACAATCAAAGCCGCCCGGTCGTCTCCCATTTTGGGTAACGAGACAAACGGATTGTGCTCCGATGGCGGTTTTTCGTCCTGAGATTGGACGTAATCCATTCGCCAGTATGCATTCAGAATATCCATTTAGAGAATCCTCGGATTCAGGCTGAATTGTGAAAGCTCCTGTTCAGGTGTAAAGACTGGAATTCGGTGATCGGAGGGCGGTGGGGCTGTGGGCGGTGGACCGAAATCAGGAATTACGAATTAGAAATTCTGTTTCAGCGCTGCGCTGAGGCGGCGGATGCCTTCGGGGATGTCGGTGCTTGGGACGGCGCCAAAGCTGAGGCGAATGGTATGAGTGGGAGGCTTGGGGCCTGCGAAGCAGAGGTCTCCGGGGACATACAATACCTTTTCGTGTAGGCACTGCTGCCAGAGGGCGGAGCCGATTCGCGTGTCTGTCTTGTCTGGACCTTCGAGCCATAGTAGAAGGCCACCCTCGGGCTCTTGCCAGGCCCAGCCGTTTTCGTCCAGTCCGCTTTGATCCAGGGCTTTGAGCATGGCTTGTGCCTTGCGCTGGTAGATCGGTCGGATCTGTTCGAGATGGCGTTGGTAGAATCCGTCGCGGAGGAGCGTTTCGACGAGGGCCTGACAGAAATTGGCGGTTCCAAAGTCCTGGTGACCTTTAATCCGTGCCAATGCCTGAATCCATTCGCTTTCATTGCTGACGGCAAAACCGGTCTTCAATCCGGTGGCAAGCGGTTTGGTGAAAGTGCCCGCGTAGAGAACAGGAAGACCGTCCCACTCTTTGAGGGAGAGGCAACTGCGGGCTGGCCAGGGGTTTTTAAAGTAGAGTTCCCGGTAGGCCATGTCTTCAATTACGGGCAAGGGCTGGGAGAGTCTGCGCAGGAGCCCGGCGAGGGCAATTTTATCGACCTCCGGCACGCAGCGGGCAGAGGGGTTGGAGTAAACACCCATGAAGTAGATCAGTTTCAGGCGATCGATTTCACCGGTTTGTTCCCAGTTTTCGAGTTGTTCGGATAGGGATTGCAGATCCCAGCGACCGTCGTCGAGGGTCGGGATGGGGACGGCCTCGACGCCCAAGCCGCGCAGGAGTTCAAGGAAAACGAAATAGCTTGGCGCTTCTACCAGAACCCGATCGCCCGGGTTGCAGAGGAGCTGGACGCTCAGGTAGAGACTTTGTTGTGAGCCATTACTGATCAGGCAGTTGCGTGCGTCGGCAACGAGGCTTTCTTCGCCTGGGAAACTGCGCAAGTGCTTGATGACCTCGGCTCGTAGACCGGGGCGCCCGAGCGTGGTGCCATACTGCAGCCAGTTGCGGTCGGGCTGCTCGCTTGCGAGTTTCTGTGCGGCTGCCATGACCTCACGGTCGGGCAAGAGGCTGTTGTCGGTGAATCCGGCCGCGAGCGAGATCAATCCCTCGGTCTCCAGCGCATCCTTCATGAGCCGGCTGATGACGGGTTCTTCGCGATTGGCAAGTTGACCTGCTTGGGAGAATAAACTGGATAGGGCTGAGGCCATTGGACGATCTATGGCAGGCCCTTCTGAAAATGAAAACGGAAAAAAGAACTTGCCATTCATCCCGTCCAATCTACGTTCTCCGGTTTTTCTTAACGGAGATTTTATTATGTCACGCATTTGCACAGTTACAGGAAAACGCCGAGTCACCGGCAGTATTATTCACCGTCGTGGTTTGACGAAGAAGAGCGGCGGCATTGGTACGCACGTTGCCAAAGTCAGCAAGCGTACTTTTAAGCCAAACGTGCAGAAGGTTCGTGTGCGCCTCGCTAGTGGTCAGGTCAAACGGGTCTGGGTTTCGGCCAAGGCGCTGAAAGCCGGCAAGGTGACCAAAGCCTAAGTTT
>JBJHBN010000108.1:0-6979 GCA_050485505.1 Opitutales bacterium
CTCCGGCACGCCACCCGGCCGCATGGGCAACGCGCACCCCAACGTCGTGCCTTACCAGGTGTTTCCCACCGCCGACGGCTTCATGATCCTCGCCATCGGCAATGACGGCCAGTTCCGCCGCTTCTGCAACGCCGCCGATCTTGCCGCGGTCGCGGCCGACGCCCGCTTCGCCAACAATGCCGGCCGGGTCGGCCATCGCGACGCGCTGATCCCGCTGCTCGCCGCCCGCCTCGCCGAGCGGACGACCGCCGCCTGGATGGACCTCCTGGAGCCGATCGGCGTGCCTGCCGGCCCCATCAACGACCTCGAAGCCGTGTTCGCCGACCCGCACGTCCGAGCCCGCGGCCTCGAACGCCACCTCGACCATCCCGATGCCGGCCCCTTGCGCCTGGTCGCCAACCCCGTGCGCTTCGCCTCCACCCCCACCACCACCGACCGCCCCCCACCCCGCCTCGGCGCCGACACCGACGCCGTCCTCGCCGACACCCTCGGTCTGGATGCCGCCGCCATCGCGCAAGCCGAACAGAGCAGCTTCGGCCTGCCGACCTTCAATCCTTCGTCGATGCTGCCTTCGCTGAGGGGGCTGGGGTCGAGCGGCTCCGCCGAGACGGCAGCCGAACTCGCTGAGTCCTCCGGCGCCGGCGTCGAGGTGTCCCGGGACGCTGACGGCGAGGTGCAGTCGCTGGCCGGGCTCGCGGTCGCCCAAACCTATCACGCTCCGGACGGCAAGCTGGTCGTGGTGCTGGAGAACGGGCAGACTTGGCGGCAGATCGACAGTCGCCGTCTGCCGCTGCCACGTTCAGGTGAGCCGATTACTGCAATGATCGAGCGTGGCAGCCTAGGATCGTTCTTTATGCGCTTGAGCCATCACAGCTATCGCATGCGTGCCCGGCGGGACAACTGATCGGCCATCAGATCAGCATGAATAATACTAAAAACTATAAATGTTAGCAAAAAAGATTTTAATGGCAAAAAGCAGCGCAAAGAGGTCGGGTGTTTCATTACAAAAATGGTTTTAGGGTAGCGGGTAGATCGGAGGATTATCTGCGGCTTTCAGGCGCCGCTTCTCCTTGTAACAATTCTTCGGCAAGCCGGTCTCCCCGGCGCTGAGCCTCCTGCGCCATGCGCAAGGTCTGAGCGTCGGGACGAATCTGGTGCAACCGCGCTCCAGCTCTGACAAAACCTTGCCGGTGTGCAGCTCTGAAGTGTTGCAGCGCCAACGCCTCGTCCGGCTCAACCCCCAGGCCCTGAAGGTAGATTTCACCCAGCAGGTACTGGGCCTGAGAATGGCGCCTGGTCTGGAGCGCCTGCTCCAGAAGCAAACGCGCTTCGACCGGATCTTTTTCCAGTCCACCCTGCCCCTGCAGGTAAGCAATACCCAGCTCGACCATCATTTCCACATTGCCCGCCCCGGCACCTGCTTTCAGACGAAACGGATTGATATAGTCCGTATGGGAACCCCGGCCCGCCCGCCGCCAGATATCCAACTGCATCTGCGCCCGGCTATCGCCGGCAAAAGCCCGCTCGTGCAAGGACAGTAATTCGGCCCGATCCACAGCGCGTTCACGCTCCACCTCTCCCTGGGCGGCTACCGCCACAAACGCGCAAGCCACCAGTAACCAAATTCTCTTCATTGATCCGCCTTTCTAGTTAGTTCACTGGCGCGTTCACAAACAACGCCGTCTGACTGGACGCACTACTCGCGTCCTCCACGTTCAGATCCGCTTGCGGATCCAGGTTAAAATAGCTTTTCCAATCCGAGGAAAACAAAGCCATTGAGCCGGAGCCACTCATGGAATCGGTGTATGACAATCCGCTTTTCCATTTGGTAAAATCGCTGATGCCGTCACCACTGCTATCGGCATCCAGGTCAAACGAAAACACCAGTTTGAGCTGGCCGATGTTCAATGGAGCATACAACTCGTTCGCATTGCCATTCTGCGGCCAAGGATAGGGATTACCCATAGGCCAACTCTGGTCCAGTCCCCGAATGATCAGACTTTCGCGGGTATTATAGCCTATGCTTTGGAGATAGTCGTAAAACGGACGCGCCACCGTAATCAACTGGCCGATATTTGCTGGGGCAAAGTTCTCAGGATCGTTGGTACTAAAACCCGATACCATCTGCGCAATTTGACTGTTGGAGCCCGCTTCAGGATGTTGCTGAAGATAAGCATGCGCTTGAGCGGCCACATTCTTTAACTGCCCAACGTTCACCGGTGCCCAATTGTCCTCGCTCTGAGAACTGTCTACGATGCTGGTACTCGATGCGGTCCACCAACCAGTCGAGTTGGCTGAAAGCTGGATTGCTAAAATTAGTGCGGCAACCGCCACAAATGAATTTTGAAAGCACCTGCCATTCATTGGAAACTCCCCATGCTTATGCCACCACGTGGTTGAACTCGTTCTATATAGACGTCGCCGTTCGCATAGACTTCGAAGGCGTTGGAACGATTGCTGTCCGAAGTTCCATTCCCAATCAGAAAGAGCGGCCGATCCGGGCTATCCTTATCACTGATTTGCAATAGAGGATCGTTAAACAAACCTGCGACTAAAGAATCATCGTGGTATGCGGTCGATCCCCAACCTGCAGCAATCGACGCATTTCCTTCAGCCGAGGTATAACCACCCAAAGCCAGAGAGTTCTCTCCCCAAGCGGTTGTATACTCACCGAAAGCTGCGGAAGCCCTTCCGTCGGAATGAGTGTTTTGTCCAGCAGCAAAGCTTGAGATGCCCGATGCTGTGGAGCCACTTCCTGCGGACAGACTTTGCGAAGCTGATGCGGAAGTTGAAGCCCCGGTCGCCAAGCTAAAAGTCCCTGAAGCCGACGTCCCCACGCCCATGGACACAGCATAGTAACCGTTTGCACTGGACATAAAGCCTAGGTCTGTCCCTGTGGCAAAGCCGTTTAGCAAAAATGCAGAATTCGCAATCAGGCAGAAGCAGAAAAAATAGATCGTTTTAGTTTTTTCCATAATCGTTGTATGTCTGTATTTTTCAGTCTGAAACATGTTCTTCGATGATCTCATCCATCCCGCTGAGAACACGAATTTCATTCTCCAATTCCAAAACCGCAGCATGTATCTCGCTTCTAGGAATTCCTGAAGTTAGCATTGACATAATGTCCTGTTCCCTCTCGTTCACCGAAATGGTGGATTTCAATGACTCAACTTCATTGTATTTACTAAGCGCATCGTATGCTCGCTGCCGAAACAAAGCCTGCTCGGCCGCAAGTACTTTGAGTTCAGCGTACTGCTCGGCATGGGCTTCCCGATGCAAATCATTAAGCTTTCGAATCTCCTGACGTGTTGGCCGGCCCTCTTGATTCAAAATAAGTTCTCGATGGCTCTCACGCAATTCCCAAAGCAACTGCTGGTAATCCGAACGAGCCGCATGGTAAGCGTCGTATGCGACATAGAATTCATCGACAATCTCTGCCTCATCTGCTTCTCTCTCCGATAAGCCATCCGCGAGGACATGGCTTGTCGGCAGAAAATGACCTACACATATAAAAGCCGTAAAAAGAAGTGAGTGGTGTATCATGAATGACCTTTCGATGGTTATCAGAGAATTCTAAACAGAAAAAGGGCGATGCAACTGGAATGACAGTGAATCCAGACAGGCGATCATTGAAAATCTCCCATACTAATCCCACCTTTTGGCGGTATCTTCTGAATGTGAACCTCGCCGTTAGCACGCACTTCCAAAGCATTGGAGCGGTTTTGCGTAGAAACTCCATTACCGACCACCAGCAATGGCCGATCCGGGCTTCCTCGATCACTTATCTGGGTCAACGGGTCGTTGAACTGGCCCACAACAAAGCTTTCGTGGTGATAGGCAATAGTCCACCGACCCCCAGAAGTGGATGACTCGCCCTCGGCCCTCGTGTAGCTGCCCATTGAGAAGGACGCATGACCCGTCGCGCTGCCATACGCGCCTATTGCAGCCGCCTCCGTCGCTCCAGTATAAGACCCGTATCCAATGGCAACACTGTTGCTTCCGCCCGCATAACTCGCATCCCCTACCGCTAAACTATCCGATCCATCAGCCATAGACCATAATCCCACTGCTAAACTCCGCGATCCATTGCTCTCACTTGATTCACCAATTGCTACTGAACTACTAGCGGCATAAGGCCAGAGGCCCACGGTTAAACTGGAAAAGTCTCCTGCGATTGCTACTGGAATCAGAGAAGAAACCAGGCAGATGATAGTAAGATAAAAGTATTTCATTGCTTCTCTTAACAAAAGGTTAATCCACTGTTTCGTTCATCACATTTAAACCTAAATACGCCTCAATCTCCTGATTCAAACGACTTTGAACCTGCTGAGCCTCGATCATACGTCGGGCTTCGTCCCTGCTGCCTCCGCGGGCAATCACCTCCATCGGATCTTCCTTAGCCTGCATCATTGAATTCGACATCACGTCGCTATGTAAACCGTTGTATTCACGTAGGGCTTGGTTTGCAGCCTGACGGTACTGAGCGCGTTCAAGACTCAAGAGCTTCAGCTCAGCATAATCCTGAGCATAGGTTTTCATATGCCAATCTCTCAGTTCACGCAATTGCGCTGCAGTAGGCCTGTCTCCGAGTTCCTCAATCAACCGAAGACGGTCTTCACGCAGCTCCCAGTGCAGCTGCAAATACATCGAATGGACGGACTGAAAGGCATCGTATGCATCGTAAAATTCATCCACAAGCCTTTCAGCCGATTCATTATCAGACGCGATTTGCGAAAGCTCATCACCCTGAGTTTTCGTGTCCGCACTGCTATTCAATACAAAGCCAGCGAAGAAGAAGCTGACTAAAACAAGGGGCAGTAATACATTTTTCATGGGGCAACCTAACCTTTGGTGTAGATTTCCTACGGATGCCAAAAAATGCGCTCACGTCAATAAAAGAAAATGTAAAGATGAAATTTAACGATTATTTGACGTGTGTAAATTTTAAAGTTTTTGTTTATGAATATTAATTGTAGTCGAAATTTGGATACTTTATTTTATTTATGGATACATATTTAAGGCAAATAGACTGTAAGGGCACTCGTGAAACATGCACTAAAGTCATTTCCCGCCTCAACCAGAGGTTTATACCTCATCACATAAAAAGGATCTTCCAAACAGCGATCTCCTTACAATTCTCCGAACGGTGAGCTATCCATGCACTTTGTTTCCGATTTCCGTATTTCCCCGCTTCCAGATTTCCACGTTTAAAAAACTGATCCATAACCTCTCAACGATCGTGCTTCGAAGCGCTCTCGCTGCTCCGCTACATCCTCCCAAACGGTCATATTCCTACGCAACGCGTACCATCCTGTAGATCCTGTCAATCCTGTCAAAATCCCCAGCCGCGACTCAACCCGCTCCCCCAGTCCGCCGCACCTACGTAGCCGCGATCGCCCCGAGCGCAGATGCCAAAAACCTACGCACTTTGTTTCCGATTTCCGTATTTCCCCGCTTCCAGATTTCCACGTTTAAAAAACTGATCCATTACCCCTCAACGATCCTGCTTCGAAGCGCTCTCGCTGCTCCGCTACATTCTCTTAAACGGTCATATTGAAGGGCATCTGCAAAACGATATTGCTTACATCCCCAGCTGTACCCCCAATCCTTCGCGCCAAACCCCGGCTATTCGGCCTGAAAGGCCGGGCTCTAACCCATCCATCCAATGTTCCTTCAATCCACTGGCTTTTGCAAAAAGGATGCGGTCGGTGAGGACTTCAGTTTTCTGAGGCCGGATACGGGGCCTTGGTAGAGAATTTGGCCGCCGCGGTGGCCGCCGTCGGGGCCCATTTCGATGAGGTGGTCGGCTTCGGGGATGATTTCGAGGTTGTGTTCGATGACGATGACGGTGTGGCCGGAATCGACGAGGCGATGAAGGAGGTGGATGAGTTTCTCGCAGTCGCTGGTATGGAGGCCGATCGTGGGCTCTTCGAGGATGTAGAGGTTGTTGCCGCGGCGGTTTTGAGAGAGTTCGCTGACGAGTTTCAAACGCTGGGCCTCTCCGCCGGAAAGGGTTGGACTGCTCTGGCCGAGGGTTAGGTAATCGAGTCCTGTTTCGACCATGAGGTCCATGCGGGCTTTCAACTCGTTGTTGAAGGCGAAGAACTCGGCGGCTTCGGCAAAGCTCATTTGCAAGACGTCGCCGATGTTCTTGCCGTTCCAGCGGATTTCCGAGAGTTCACTGCCGTAGCGGCTTTCACCACAGTCGGGACAGGGTACGTAGGCGTCGGGCATGAAACTCATTTCCAGCTTCACCCGGCCCCCACCCTGGCAAGTCTCGCAACGGCCGCCTTTGGTGTTGAAGGAAAAGGTGCCGGCGCTGTAACCGCGCATCTTCGCCTCAGGGAGGCTGGCAAAGGCCTGGCGAATGCGGTCGAAAACACCAATGTAGGTGGCGGGAGTCGAACGCGGTGTTTTGCCAATCGGGCTCTGGTCAACTTCAATGACCTGATTGAAGTCATTACCGCCGATAAGCGCATCAAAGGGATCGCCGGATTTACCCTTGAGGCGAGCCTGCTTCTGCTCGATAGCGGCCAACACGGTGGGTTTCAGGAGGTCGCGAATCAGAGTCGACTTACCGGCACCTGAAATACCACAGACGACCACCAGGCGCTGTTTGGGAATAAGGAGTTGACCACCCTTGAGGTTGCGTAAGCGAGGTTCACGAAGACAGATCCAATGCTCGGCGCTTTTCGACGAGCGGATTTTAAATACAGGTGGAGCCGAACGGTAATTACCGCGCACGGGATGCTGGATGCCGGACTTAAGATAGCGACCGGTGAGGCTGTCCGGGTGCTGCAGGATGTCGTCAAGGGAGCCACTGGCCAACACCTGACCACCGTTGATTCCTGCGCCTGGCCCAAGGTCGATGATCTGATCAGCACGACGCATAGTCTCGAGATTGTGTTCGACGACGAGCAAGGTATTGCCCTTTCCGCGGAGTTGCTCCAAGGACTGCAACAGTCGCTCGTTATCGCGG
>JBJHBN010000109.1:0-6939 GCA_050485505.1 Opitutales bacterium
GGAGTCTTTACCCAACCGGACCGCCCTACCGGGCGGGGAATGAAACTGCGCGTCAATGCCATCAAACAGTGGGCGCTCGATCGCTCGATTCCCGTGCGCCAACCGGAGCGCTGCGGCGAGGTCGACTGCGATTGGTTGCAAGCCCAAAAGGTGGATCTGGTCCTGGTGATGGCCTACGGACAGATTCTGCGCAAACAACTGATCGCGACGCCCCGTCTGGGAACCCTCAACCTGCACGCCTCCTTGCTACCGGAACTGCGGGGGGCCTCTCCTATTCACACAGCCATCGCAACGGGCCGCAGACGCACCGGTGTCAGCCTGATGCGGATTGTGCCCAAATTGGATGCCGGCCCAGTGGCGGACGCCGAAGGTATCGACATCCCGGAAGACGGCCAGGCGCCCGATTTGATCCAGTCAATGGCGGCGGCCTGCATTCCATTGATGCGCCGCTCCCTGCCAAAACTCGCCGCTGGTGACCTACGGTTCAGCGAACAGGATCCGGACCAGGCGACCTACTGCCGCATCATTCACAAAAGTGATTCCGCACTCGATTTCAGACGCCCGGCAATCGAGCTTCACAACCGAACCCGTGCCTTTCAACCCTGGCCCGGAACCGCACTGCAGCTACCGGATGCCTTGCTGAAAATTGGCCGCAGCCGTGTCGTCAATAGTCCCACAAAACCCCTTCCGCCTGGCACTATCTATTTTGAGGACGGTAGCCCGCCCAGAATTCAATGCGGCGAACAGAGTCTCGAGCTGCTCTCCCTGCAACGCCCAGGCGGTCGCATGCTGCCCTGTGAAGAATTTCTTCGCGGTTTCGAATTAAAAGCCGGCACTATCGCTCAGTCCCTACCTATGAAGGACCTCGAGCACCGATGATAACGGGCAGGTGGACGGCCTAGGGCGCCACTACGCCCTGCTGCGGCGAAATAGGCTCAGCAAATAAACCCCTGCCGCCAGCAATACAATCACAGCTCCGGCAGGCAGGTTGGAACCGTAACTAAAACTGAGGCCACCTACAATAAACATCAGGGCCAGCAAGCTGGATACAATCATCATGCCCCGCAAAGTGCTGGTAAAACGTCCTGCAATGGCCGCGGGCAGGGTCAACAAGGCCACAACCAAAACAATGCCGACCACTGACACAAGCAAAACGACGGACAGGGCCACCATCGACAAAAGCAGCGTGTAATAGAAACCCACATGCACTCCGCGCAGGCGGGCAAACTCCTCATCGAAGCAGACAGCTTGCAGGCGGCTGTATCCAAGAACGCCGATAGCCAGCAGGACCACATCCAGGATCGCTACCAGCCATAGGTCCCGCACCGAGAGGATCAGGATGTTGCCAAACAGGTAGCTCATCGGATCGGTGTATCCGGGGGTCAGCGACAGGAAAATAATGCCAACCGCCATACCGGTGGCCCAGATCACCCCGATCAGGCTGTCCTCACGATCCGAACCTCGCAGCTGGATCCAACTGATGAGCCAGGCCGATACCAAGGCGGACAGGGTTGCCCCCAGCAAGGGATCGAAAAAAGTCCAGCCATGCACCTGCTGCATATACAGGGCGAAACCGATCCCCCCAAGTACCGCGTGGGCGATGGCGCCGGCGATATAGGTGATGCGCCGCGCCACCACAAAACTGCCGCTGATGCCAAAGGCGACGCTGGCGAACACGCCCATGAGCAAGGCAATTCTGAGAAAGTTGAAATCCGGATCCCGGAGTGCCTCCCAAAACTCAATCATGTTGGTGGTGATGGTGGTGGTTAATTCGGTGGTCATGGCGCACCGCCTTGACCTTTTCTCCGTACAGGTGGGTCAGCCCAGGGTCGCTGACCTTTTCCGTCGGGTGCTCCTCAACGCTGCGGTTGACACAGATCACGCGGTCGACGAGTTCCGAGACAAAAGCATCATCGTGCGAAACGAGCACGATGGTCATGCGCTGGTGCAACTCCTTCAACCGGGCCAGGAGCTGAGCCTCGATATGGGCGTCCACCATCGCAGTGGGTTCATCCAAAAGCAGTAGTTCGGGATCGGTGGCCAATGCCCGCGCAATCAGCACGCGCTGTTTTTGGCCACCGGACAATTCCGCAAAGGCCGCGCGTTTGAGGTCGCCCAATTCGACCTCGTCCAGCACCCGGTCGAGCACCTTGCGATCCTCACGGTTGAAAAATCCGGGGAGACTCCCGCGCAACCGCCCCATCAATACAATGGAAGCCACATCAATTGGGAAGCGGGGATCTATATGAACGGCCTGCGGCATATAACCGATACGGGCACGGGCCCTGCGCGGACTACAGCCCAAAACTTCCAGATGACCGCTCTGCGGTTCAACCAAGCCCAGAATTAATTTCAGCAGGGTGGTTTTGCCACCACCGTTGGGCCCCACTATACAGGATATGCGCCGCAACGGGATGTCGAGGTGGACATCGCTGAGCACGGGTGTTCGGTGATAACCGAAATGCACTCCGCAAAATCGGGCGGCGACGGAATCGGACATAAAAGAATAGTTGGTCAATCAGCGGCTGAGAGCCTGAGCAATCAGGCTGCCCATCTCGCGCAGGTTGTCCATCCAATTGCTGGCCATCGGATCCAATTCCAGCACTTCAGCA
The DNA here is from genome assembly GCA_050485505.1 of Opitutales bacterium. Lineage (GTDB taxonomy): Bacteria > Verrucomicrobiota > Verrucomicrobiia > Opitutales > Oceanipulchritudinaceae > JAFIGG01. Next base: position 2,613 of record JBJHBN010000109.1, read on the forward strand.
CCGATCGTCGAGGCAATGCGCTCGGCATGGCGTCGGCTCTCCTGCGGCTGAATAAAAATCACCTTCACTTTCGACTCGCGGGCAAAGTTCAGGATGTTACGCAGTTCGCGGGCCGTCGGGTCACGTCCAGCGGTCTGCACCGCTACCTGCTCAAGTCCATAGCGTTCGGCAAAATATCCGTATGCCGGATGATAAACGAAAAAGACATTGCCCCGGTGTTCTGCCAGACCCGCCTCAAGCTCGGCATTCAGGTCTTCAATCTCAGCCAGCAGCGACTGCAGATTCTCCGCATACACATCCGCACCCTCGGCATCGACCTCCGCCAATACGGCGGCAACCCGTTGCGCCTGGGCTTTCACCAGAATTGGATCCATCCAAGTGTGCGGATCCCAGTGAACCACCCGCTCCCCATGGTGCTCATGCACCACCCGGTGCAAGGTCAAACCCTCGCGCAGGTCCACTACCCGCACCCGCGGCATGCTCTCGCGAATCCGCGGAACCATGCCCTCTTCGAAGTCCACACCGATCCGGAAAAACACATCCGCCCGCGCCAACCAGGACAGGCGACCCGGGCGCGCTTCGAACACGCCACAGCTGTCACCCTGCTCCAACATCGCCTCCACCTGTACGCGATCCCCTCCGATGCGCTCCACTATCTCCACCTGCGGCAGAACGCTCACCGCGACCCGCACGGTCTCCGCCTGCAATCCTGCCGATCCGCCGACCGCTAAGGCCAGGCCGAGGAAAAATTTCAAAATGCCTGATTTCAATCTCATCTTATTGCTAATGACTTTCAATAAATCCCAAAAGGTCAAATAATTCCAGTGGATTCTTTTGTCATTGCTCCTCTACTTCCCCTTTTTCAAAGCGTCTTCAAACCAATTGCCGCCAATGCCGTTGGATTTGGATCGTTGAGGACGATCGGAAGGCTTGCGCTGGCCCCTGCCACGCTCGGGTTTGCCCTGGCTTCGGGTCTGCCCCGGATAATCGGGCTCCTTTTTCATCGAAAGGCCAATTCGGCGACGGGCGGCATCGACTTCGACAACAGTGACTTCGACCGTTTGCCCTACTTTCACGATCTCCGCAGGATTTTTGACGAAGCGGTCGGCGATCTGGCTGATGTGAACCAGGCCATCCTGATGGACCCCTATATCAACGAAGGCTCCAAAGGCAGCTACGTTTGTGACTTTGCCGGGCAGTTTCTGGCCCGGCTTGAGATCGTCGAGGGTGTGCACCTCATCGGAAAAGGCAAAGGCCTGAAAGGCTTCACGCGGATCGCGGCCTGGCTTTTCCAATTCGCTGACAATGTCCTTCAGCGTCGGCATGCCGACTTCATCGCTGCAATAGCTCTCGAGGCGAATGCGCTGGCGCTGCTCGGGTTGGTTCAACAAGGCGGTCAGGCTCAGGCCCAGATCCGTCGCCATGCGCTCAACCAAAGAATAACGTTCCGGGTGGACCGCACTGGCATCCAGCGGATGTTCGCCGCCGTGAACACGCAGAAACCCTGCGGATTGCTCAAAGGCTTTGGGGCCCATGCCATCGACATCCATCAATTGCTTGCGGGATCGGAAAGGTCCCTTTTCGCGGCGGCGTTTGACGATATTGGCGGCCAAGCGGCTATTCAGGCCGGAAACATAGGACAGCAGTTGCTCACTCGCGGTATTCACCTCGACTCCCACCCGGTTCACGCAGCTGACGACCACATCGTCCAGGCGGTTTTTCAGCAGGCGCTGGTCCACATCGTGTTGATACTGACCAACCCCGATCGACTTCGGGTCAATCTTCACCAGCTCGGCCAGAGGGTCCATCAAGCGCCGGCCAATGGATACCGCGCCGCGCACCGTCAGATCTTTGTCCGGAAACTCCGTCCGCGCCACTTCCGAGGCCGAGTACACGGAAGCACCGGTTTCACTGACCACCACAACGACTGGCTTCGCCTCAAAGGGGATCCGACGCACAAAGGCCTCCACCTCGCGACTACCGGTGCCATTGCCAATAGCGATCACTTCAATCCGGTGGCGATGGACCATCCCCGTCAGAAGATCTTCCGCCTCCACATCCTTGCCACGCCCCATTCCCGGATAGATTACGGTGTCCTCAAGCAAATCACCCTGGGAACTCAATGCCACAGTCTTGCAACCCGTGCGGAAGCCCGGGTCGATTGCCAGCAACCGCTTCTGCCCCAGTGGCGATTCCATCAGCAGCTCACGCACGTTTTCGGCAAATACATCGATCGCAGCCACGTCGGCCTGCTTGCGGGTGTGCAAGCGGATCTCAGTCTCCATCGAAGGTTGGAGCAGGCGCCGATAGCTGTCACTCGCAGCCTTTTGCAGCTGTTCCGCCAACGCACCACTGCCACGCACCCAATGCTTTTCAATCAAAGCCAGTGCCCGTTCCTCCGGAGGTCGCATGGTGAAAGAAAGAAAACCCTCCTGAGAGCCCCGGCGAATCGCAAGCAAACGGTGCGACGGCACCGAGCGAACCGGTTCTTCCCAGTCAAAATAGTCTCGATACTTGGCTCCCGCCTCTTCCTGGGTCGGCAAGACTTCAGAACGCAATACTCCCTCTTCGAGATACAGCTTACGCACGCTGGCACGGGTTTCGGCATCGTCGCTGATGCGCTCAGCAATGATATCCCGGGCACCTGCCAGCGCCACATCGGCATCCGCAACTTCACGCTCGGCGCTGACATAGGCGGCGGCCTCTGCAAGCGGATCTCCCGTTTCGCTGTTCAACAACCAATCTGCAAGCGGTTCGAGACCCTTCTCGCGGGCAATGGATGCGCGGGTTTTGCGCTTTGGCTTGTATGGCAGATACAAGTCCTCCAAGCGTGTCATTGTTTCCGCTGCGTCCACCTGAGCCTTCAGCGCATCGGTCAGCACGCCCTGCTCCTGCAGAGACTTGAGGATGCTCTCGCGGCGGGCGTCCAGTTCCAGCAGCTGCTTGAGTCGATCGCGAATTTGCTCGATCTGAACCTCGTCGAGTGAACCCGTTGCCTCCTTGCGATAGCGGGCGATAAAGGGGATGGTGGCGCCATCGGAGAGCAGCCCGGAAACGGCTTCAACGCCCTTGACGGGCAGGTTGTATTCTCTGGCTATGCGCTGAGTGGTGCTTTCTTTCATCGACACTAGGGCAAAAAGTGAAAACGATGATACGGCAAACCTGAATATGGGAAAAAAGACAGATCCGCTGGAAAGTATCCTCGGGCGGGTGGAAGATCTGGACGCCACCAGCCTGAGCAATCTAGTATCGCGCCTTGCCCGCGAGCGCCGTTTGTTGAACTCGGTTTTCAACACCCTGCGCGAGGGAGTGCTCGTGATCGATGCCTACGGCACGATTGAATACGCGAACAATTCAGCCAGCGACCTGCTCGGCGTTCAACTGCAGGACATCGGCAGCATCCGCCTGTGGAAGGCTGTTCCCGACCTGGCGCGTACGCTCAATATGACCCGCAGCGGTCAATTGCGCGAGGCGGTCAACCTCGCCCGCGAAGTCGAGATCAGTTACCCCGAACCGCGCATGGTCCGGCTTTACATGGTGCCTTTTGAGGAGGCACAGGAAAGCGCACCAGTGACCCGCTACGCCATCATTCTCAGCGACATTACCGAAGAGCGCAGCCAGACCCGTCAGGAAATGGAGAACGAACGGGTCCAAGGCATTATCGATCTCGCTGCCGGGGTTGCGCATGAGCTGGGAAATCCGCTGAATTCACTGACCATCCACCTGCAACTGCTCGAACGCTACCTGCAAAAGCTGCCGGACCAGGAAGGTGCCGCCAAATTGTCGCGGTCGCTGGCAATCTGCTCCGGCGAGGTCGAACGCCTCGACAGCATTATCCGTAATTTTCTCGAAGCCGTGCGTCCAAAAAAGCCAGACCTGCGTGACCTCAACCTCATCGCCCCCCTTGAAGAGTCCATCGAATTTCTTGGACCGGAATTGAAAAGCAGTGGCATCAGCGTTGACCTGTCCCTGGAAAGCAGTTTACCAGTCATCTTCGGCGATCACGACCAGATCAAGCAGGTATTTTTCAACCTGATTAAAAACGCCCGGCAGGCAATGAAGTCGGGCGGAACCGTACGCATACGGGCGAGTTCCGACGACAGCCATGTCACGATTCAAATCGGCGACACTGGCGAAGGCATCAGTGAAGAAGATCTGCGCAAGGTCTTCCAGCCCTACTACTCGACCAAAGAAGGCGGCAGTGGTCTCGGTATGATGATTGTTGAACGCATCGTCCGTGACCACGGTGGGCACATTGGCATCAACAGCCGCAAAGGTCTTGGCACCGTGATCACCCTGCAGTTCCCGCAGAAGAACCGCCGCGTGC
>JBJHBN010000110.1:0-6879 GCA_050485505.1 Opitutales bacterium
TTTTCAGCATTCATGCCAGATATACCCTTAGCAAAACATCAGGAAACGTGAATCTCTGATTTGTTATAATGTAAAAGCAGGAGTCGAGAAGTGAAAAAGGACCCGCCTCACGGCGGGTCAGTCATTTTGGCAAGGTCCCAAAGAGTAGCGCCTGCATTCATGCACGTGAAGCAGCGGATTGGTCGTCGCCACACTGAAGTGAGCCACTACTTCGTGATTACCCCACTAAACCAATCCACTGTCATGAATGGTTTGTTTCAGGTGCTCGAAAGCGGTGCAGAGGGATTGGGACAGGGAGTCGACCGAATAAGTCTCCTCCTTGCGGAGGGCTTGCTCCAATTGGCCTGCAAGGAGTGAGAGTTCCTCGGCGCTGAGGTTGATCGCAGCACCGCGAATGGTGTGGGCAATCTGTGATGCCTGCTGGTAGTCGGCGCTGGAAATGCGTTCGTTTAGGCGTTTGAGCTGCTGAGGGATGTCTTCAAGAAATACCGATGCAATACTGCGGGCGAGGGTTTCGTCTCCGCGCAGGCGGGCAAGAAAATGATCATATGAAAACCTGACTACAGTGTCTTTTGATTCGGGAACAGTTTTAACCTCGCCCTCAGGGTCGGAAGGACCCAATGAGAGCCAGCGGGCTATGCTACTGCGCAAGGTTACAAGGCTGACCGGCTTGGTGACGTGGTCATTCATTCCGGCCTCGAGGCAACGTTCACGATCACGCTGCATTGCATGAGCAGTGAGCGCGATGATGGGAACATTTACCTCTAGGCCACGACTGCGCTCCCAGTCCCTGATCCTGCGGGTTGCTTCAAGGCCGTCCATCTCCGGCATTTGCACATCCATTATGATTAGATCATACCTATTCTCTTGATACATCAATACTCCGGCTTTGCCGGAAGAGGCCAGGTCCACCGTAAACCCAAGCTGTCTTAGTGCTCCTGCCGCAACTTCCTGATTCGTTGGGTTATCCTCGACTACGAGGAGCTTGAAGCGTTCTGCCCCCGCAATCTGTCGCTGAACCGGTTTCCCTTCGGTTGCTCCGGCAACCACCCTGCGTTCCACTTCTTTTTGCACGGGCACAGGACTCTCCGGATAGGCAAAGCTGATCGAAAACCAAAATACCGATCCTTCGCCTTCATGACTCTCAACTCCGATTTCCCCTCCCATCCACTCTACGAGCTCACGACTAATCGTCAGCCCCAACCCGGTACCTCCGTAACGCCGCGTGGTGGAAGCATCCACCTGGTTGAACTTCTCGAATATGTGCGGAAGCTTGTCATCAGGAATACCTATGCCCGTATCGCTGACGCTGAAATGTAAGTCCAATCCTGTTTCCGATTTCGTGAACAGGGAAACCCGAACAGCCACCTCGCCTTCGTGGGTAAATTTCACAGCATTGCCGACCAGATTATTGAGCACTTGGCAAACCCGGCCCGGGTCACCGCGTAACTGCATTGGCACATCCTCGTCAATTGTATAGCTCAGCTTCAAACCCTTCTCCCGCGCCCGCACATCAAGTGACGCCGCCGATTCATCAATGACCTCAGCCAGATCAAAATCAACAGATTCAAGAGTCAGCTTGCGCGCCTCTATCTTTGACAAATCAAGTATGTCATTCAGAAGACCCAACAAAGATTCTGCACTTGCCCGAACAGTTTCCGCATATCCTCGTTGCTGATCGCTGAGTTCAGTGTCCAGAAGCAGGCTGGTCATACCGATCACACCATTCATCGGTGTCCGGATTTCATGACTCATATTGGCGAGAAATTCGCTCTTCGCTGCATTCGCCGCCTCAGCATTATCCTTCGCCTCGACAAGCTGAATTTCCATGGCTTTACGGTCACTTATATCTGTGTCTGAGCCACGAAAGCCGGCAAGTTCACCGTTCTTGTCAAAGATACAAACACCACTGGACATCACGGTAATCAGACGCCCGTCATTGGCTACCATCCGATTCTCCAGATTCATCAGCGATTCATGATTCTTCATGACGTCCATCCCAAGCTGATAGATTTGCTCCTGATCCTCGTCGGGGCAAAGTTCATGGAAACGGCGTTTCCCCACCAAGTCATCCGGTTCGTATCCTAGAACGGATTGAACAGCCGAGCTGACATAAGTGTACAGCCCGTCTCGATCAACTTCCCACAGAAAAGTGCGGCTTTGGTGCCCGAGCTGCTCGTATCGACGCTGGTTCTCGCTGAGAGCCTCCTCCGCCAACTTGCGTTCAGTGATATCGTGCCAGGCCACAAGGAAGGATTCTCCAGACCGCACCACCGGCATGGACGCAAGTGAGACCTCGACCCACAAATCCCTGCCATCAAATCGCTTAAGCAGCCATTCGAAGCGGGCAGTGCCCGAACGCTCAGCCTCGCGAATCCACCGGGCAGCAGCCTCCGCAGAGGGAGTTCCATCCGGTTGAATACGGGGTGAGAGAGATTTTGGAGTGGCTCCGATGATCGCCTCAATGCTCGAACCCATCAACTCAACCGCGGCAGCATTGCAGTTGGTAATAATTCCGTCTTCAAGAATCAGGTAGGCCTCCGGAGATCGCTGAAACATCTCCCGGTAACGACTTTCACTTTCGACAAGGGCCTCGGTTCGCCTTTCAACCAGGTGCATCAATCTGGTCCGTTGGCGGACAAGTGCTATACTGTATGCCGCTAACAAACCAAATAGAATCGCCCCTATAATCGTCGGCCAAACCCAAACAGGAATTACCTCCACCCGCTCGCTGCGGATCCATCTTTGGGTGATTCGCCTGATTTCATCCTGACTGAGCTGCGAAAACGCCCGATTCACAGCAAGCAATAAATCCGAATTACCTTTACTCACCCCTGCTACCAAATGCTGCGTGTAAAGTCGCTCCAGCAACCGAAAGTCGGTTTGTGATCCGTGCCGGTCCAGCAAATACATCCCCACTGGATAATCCGCAGCGAAGGCCACTACCTCCCCAGCGATGGCCGCCCGCACCAACTCCTCATTGTTTCGGTAGGTACGTATCAGCAAAAACGGGTACTGATTCCTCAGAAATTCCAACTCATAGCTACCGGCCGTCACACCCACCCGAACGCCGCGCAAGCCTTCGACATCCATTACAAGGGAATCTGCGGGAACAAACAAGTAGGCACTCAGGATAACCAAGTCGTCAGAGAAGTCTAAAAATGTTGATCTATCTGCCGAAGGAAAAAGTCCTCCATGAACATCCGCTTTCTTTTCCCTTACGGCATTCAAGGTTTCCGGCCAGTCCACCAAACGGAATTCCAGATCGCGCCCCATCTGCTCAGCCAGTGCCTGCCAAAGGTCCACCAACATTCCCTGCGGTGTTCCGCGTTCATCCAAAAATGAAAAAGGCGGCCAGGAATGATCCTGCGACACAATCAATGGCATTTCCTCTGCAGAATCCCCTACATCCACAGCCAACGCCAGGGTAGGCAGAAAAACAGCAAGCACTGTAAGCAGCCCGACCAATCCCGCACAAAGTGCGCTAAATATCCTCGACAACCCCATTATCACAAGAGAACAGTGCTAGTAAAAATGGTGAAAATCTCAATGTTTATGTGCCCTCGTTTGTGCTAATCTTCTCGCAAGAAACAGTTGTTTGACCTCATTTTCCGACGGGAATATCCACTCATATATGAATAATAATCCCGAATCCGACGAATTCTGGAATCACCGTTACCGCAACCGGCGAATGGCTTGGGATTACGGCTCGACTCCTCCCGATCTTCTGGACTTTTTGGAGCGCACCCCGGGACAAATGTCCAAAGTATTGATTCCCGGATGCGGAAGTGGTTATGAAATTGTCGTATTTCGCGAGGCTGGATACTTGGTTGATGCAATTGAGTTGAGCGAGGCCGCGATAACCCATGCGAAAACCACAATTGACAATGACAGTCACTGCATTCGTCACGGCGACTTTTTCACCGCGGACTTTCCTCCTGGGCACTTTGACATCATTTATGAGCGAACCTTCCACTGCGCCCTTCCTCCACACCGACACATCGATTACGTGGAAAGGATGCACAGCCTGATCCGCCCTGGCGGCCTCCTCCTGGGACTATTCCTCTACGGCCACGAATCCGAACCCCCACCCTATCCCATGGATCCCTCGCTGCGCGAAACTGCTTTCCAGCCACATTTTAGCCTCAAAACATCCCGTCCCAGCCAAAATCCAATACCCATGCACAAAAACATGGAATACTGGCAGATCTGGCAGCGGAAGGGCTGATGCCGGCTACTTTTGCATCCCTCTTGACGCAGATCAATATGGCGGGGGCGCTGATAGGCTATGGTCTGACTCTAAACACAACAGCGATTTTCCATTATGAGTCATTCAAAAACAGTCTTTTCTCCCGCAGGCACGCCGATTGCCGAGCGGACGGTTGGTGAACTGGTCGCAGAACATCCGGGTTTGAGCCGGGTGTTTCAGGCCTTCGACATTGGTTTCTGCTGCCAGGGAGGATTGACGCTCCAACAGGCCTGCGAACGCAAAGGGGTTGAACTCGACTCCGTGATCCGGGCGCTCGAAAGCGAGCGGGCAGGTCGCACTGCCCCGGAAAGCAATCCGGCAGAACTGGAATCAACTGCCTTGATCGAATACATCGTCGAACGCCACCACGGATTCCTGCGCGAAGAATTACCTCGTCTGCACGCCATGTCGCAGCGGGTCGCACATGTGCACGGCGGCCATACACCGTCCCTGGTCGAGCTGTTTCACGTTTTCACCGAAATGGCGGAAGAGCTGGTCGACCATACACAGAAGGAGGAGTGCGGACTGTTTCCGGCAATCAAACAGAAGGCCCAGGGATCCACCGAGGTCCTGCCAATTGAAGACCCGATTCAAGCCATGGTCAACGAGCACACAGCCACCGACCAGACGCTGGCGCGCATCCGCGAGCTGACCCGCAACTACGAGCCACCGGTCGATGCCTGCAACACTTACCGTGCGCTGTTTGCCGGACTGGCCGACCTCGATGCAGACCTGCAGCAACACATTCATCTGGAGAATAATGTCCTGTTTCCACGGGCGTTGAAGTCGGCTTAGTCGGGTCGTTCCCCGAAGGGCTGTCGCCCATCCGCTACATTTAAAAACTACGTACGCTATCCTCGTAGCTTCGCAACGGTTTTATCCGCTGCATTTGCTGCAGCCAGGGAGCTGACGGAAGAAATCGTTGCCTTTGTTATCGACGAGGATGAAGGCCGGAAAGTCTTCGACTTCGATTTTCCAGACCGCTTCCATGCCGAGTTCCGGGTACTCATGGACCTCCACTTTGCGAATGTTGTCCTGAGCCAAAATAGCTGCGGGGCCACCTATGGATCCGAGGTAGAAGCCACCGTGCTTTTTGCAGGCGTCCGTAACAGCCTGGCTGCGGTTGCCTTTGGCGATCATAATCATCGAACCTCCGGCAGCCTGAAAGGCATCCACGTAGGCATCCATACGGCCAGCAGTGGTCGGACCAAATGAGCCGGAGGGCATGCCCTGAGGTGTCTTTGCCGGGCCTGCGTAATAGACGGGGTGGTTCTTCATGTAGTCAGGCATGCCTTCTCCGGCATCCAGACGCTCCTTGAGCTTGGCGTGGGCAATGTCGCGGGCGACAATCAAAGTCCCGGTCAATGACAGCTGAGTGGTCACTGGGTATTTCCCGAGCTCGGCGAGGATCTCATCCATCGGCCGGTTGAGGTCGACCTTGACCGCCGGCGTCCGCGTCTGGCGCTCATACTTCCCGGGAATGAAACGGGCTGGATTGGGCTCCAGCTTCTCGATCCAGATGCCCTCGGCGTCGATGCGGGCCTTGGCCTGGCGGTCAGCGGAACAGGAGACAGCCATACCGACAGGACAGGAAGCACCGTGGCGCGGGAGGCGCACCACACGCACATCCAAAGCGAAATACTTGCCGCCAAACTGCGCCCCGAGCCCGAGCCGCTGCGCGGCGGACAGAAGGCGCTGCTCCAGCTCTACATCACGGAAGGCCTGACCCTGTGCATTACCCTCGGTCGGCAGGCCGTCGAGGTACTTGGTCGAGGCAAGTTTGACGGTCTTCAGGCAGGTTTCGGCAGAAGTTCCGCCGATTACAAAGGCCACGTGGTATGGAGGGCAGGCTGCGGTTCCCAGGCTTTGCATCTTTTCCACCAGGAATTCCTCCAAACGGGTCGGATTGAGCAGTGCCTTGGTTTCCTGAAACAGTGCGGTTTTGTTCGCCGAACCACCGCCTTTGGCGATGAAAAGGAACTCATACGCCATGCCATCCGTCGCCATCAGGTCAATCTGCGCTGGCAAATTGGTTCCGGAGTTCACTTCACGGTACATATCCAGGGGGATGGTCTGCGAATAGCGGAGGTTCTCCTGAGTATAGGTTTGAAAGACGCCCCGCGAAAGAGCGGCTTCGTCGCCTCCTCCAGTCCACACCTGCTGCCCCTTTTTGCCCAATATCGTGGCCGTCCCGGTGTCCTGACAAAAGGGCAGCAAACCCTTGGACGCCACCACAGCATTGCGCAACAAGGTCAGCGCCACATAGCGGTCGTTGTCGCTTGCTTCCGGATCCTCCAAAATGTCCGCCACCTGCTGTAGGTGTTTAGGCCTCAGCATGAAGGAAATGTCCCGAATTGCCTCCCGAGCGAGCAGGGTCAAGGCCTTGGGATCCACCTTCAACAGTGGCTTGCCATCGAATTCGACCACTTGCACGTGCTCGCTGGATACCTTGCGGTATTCGGTGTCGTCCGCCGCAACGGGAAAGGGCTTCTGGTAGACAAATGCTTTTTCAGACATGATGAGAACGGGTTTGAAATCTTATTAGAATTGTTTCAATTAAAATCGACCAAGCTTAGCTCAGCTTATCGGAAGAGCTAGCAGTCAATCGTCTAGAAGCGGGGCCAGGGCCT
>JBJHBN010000111.1:0-6872 GCA_050485505.1 Opitutales bacterium
CGTGAGCGCATGTCCAATTTGCCGTTGGAAAAGGACGAAAACGAAACCCCGAAAAACGATGACTGAACCATCCAAGCGTAAAAAGCCGGAAGAACCTGAAATGCGCCCGCACGTTTACGACGGGATTCAGGAGTTCGACAACCGCATGCCGAACTGGTGGTTGTGGACCTTCTACCTCACCATTATTTTCTCCGCGATCTATTGGTTCACCCGCTACGATGCGGGCTTTATCAAGATGGAGGAGGAAAAGATGGATGCCTTTATCGCCGAGGTGGAGGAAGCCCGATTGGCGGCGCGAGGCGACATAGACGCCGACACGCTGTGGGAGATGAGCCGCAACGATGGGTTCGTTTCACAAGGCCGCACGGTCTACCAGAACTACTGCATGGCCTGTCACGGCGAGAACCTGGAAGGCGGCATCGGCAATAACCTGGTGGACGACCAGTGGCGCTGGGGCAACACCCCGATGAGCATTTACGAGGTAGTCGCCAACGGCTCGCCCGATCGCATGTCGGGTATGCAGGCTTGGATGGGGGACCTCGGAGCACAGCGAGTGAATCAGGTGGTCGCCTATATTTTGAGTTATCACGATCCGGAATCGCTTTCAGAGGCATCGACGGATAATGATCCTATTGCGGAATAAGCGCTTATGAGCGCCTCGAAAAGGCCCAACCTCGATACGGTCACCACTATCAATCGCGATGGCTCGCGTTTTGCGATCCACCCAGCGGATGTGTTTGGCCGCTTCACGGTCTTGCGGCGACTGGTCGCATTGGTCCTGATCGCTGTCTATGTTCTGCTGCCCTGGATCCCCGTGAACGGCAACCCGGCGGTCTTTCTGGACGTCGTCAATCGTCGCTTTCACCTGTTTGGTCTGACGCTGGCTACCCAGGACCTGTGGTTGCTGGTCTTTTTGATCTCTGGTCTGGCTTTCACCTTGTTCTATATAACTGCTTTTCTGGGTCGGGTGTGGTGTGGCTGGGCCTGCCCGCAGACGGTTTTTCTGGAACATGTATACCGGCGGGTCGAACGCTGGATCGATGGCGACGCACCGAGCCGGCGCAAGCTCGACAAAGCTTTCTGGTCTCCTGGGAAGATTGTTCGCAGGGTTCTGAAGCACGCCATATTTCTCGTTGTTTCTACCCTGATAGCGCATGTTTTTCTGGCGTATTTTGTGTCGATTCCTGAACTCTGGAGTTGGATGCGACAGTCGCCCCTGGAACACTGGTCGAGCTTTCTGTTTGTTGGGATTATCACCCTTACCCTTTACGCCAACTTCGCCTGGTTTCGCGAACAGTTGTGCATTGTGATTTGTCCATACGGACGCATGCAGTCCGCTTTGGTCGATGAGCACACCCTGAACATTGCCTACGATTACGAGCGAGGGGAACCCGCAGGTCCTGTCAGTGACCCCAATGCAGGGGATTGTATAGATTGCCGGCGCTGTGTGCAGGTGTGTCCAACGGGAATTGATATCCGCCAGGGGCTACAGTTGGAATGTGTTGGTTGTGCCAACTGTATCGACGCCTGTGATCAGATCATGGACCGGGTCAACCGCCCGCGTGGCCTGATTCGCTATGCTTCCGAAGAGGAACTTGAAGGACGCAAAACACGCTGGCTACGGCCGCGTGCCTATCTCTATACCGGATTGCTTTTGCTCGGTATTTCTGTCGCCGGTTTTGCCTTTACCACGGTTAAACCCATTTCCGCCCAAGTGACCCGTATGGCTGGAAGCACCTTTTACATCAGCGAGGATTCCATCAGGAACCAATATCGGGTCAACCTGCTGAATAAAAGCACGGAAGCACAGACGTTCAGAATAGAACCCGTGGTTGCCGCCGAATGGGAAGACTCCGTCATCGTCGAACGTCAGAGCTGGGATTTGGGACCTTCCGAAGAACGGAGTGTTACCTGGGTCGTGCGCGTTCCGCTGGAAACCTACACCGGTGGCTTCCCCATGAAAATCCGAGTCAGCGCCGAACCCGGCGGCTGGCAAGTCAGTCGCGAACTCAATTTCGTCGGTCCCGACCCAAGTCTTTTGCAACAATGAAATCCCGTATCGGCCCTGGTGTTTATGTCTTAATTTTAGTCCTGCTGGGCTTTGCCCTCATGATTACCGCTTGGACAGTATTTTTCCACGTCGCCGACCGCTTCGGCCCCGAACCTGTGGAGCTGGAGGTGGTTGAGTAGGTCTTGGGGCGGTTCCGAAGGAGCAAATCCGAATTTAAAGTCTTGCCCTGTGTTCCTCAAGAAGCATCGTTTTGGATCTTGTCTCTTTAACAGAACAGTGACCATTGTGTTCTGTTTAAATTCCACTTAAGGGCCCTTAGCTCAGCGGTTAGAGCAGAGGACTCATAATCCTTTGGTCCAGGGTTCGAATCCCTGAGGGCCCATTTGGGTGGGGGCTTTAATTGACATGGGGAGATCCTTCAGCTTTTATGTAGGGAGCTCTGCTACTCTGCTCCCCATGTCTGATCGCTTATTTTCCTCTCCTGCCCAGGGTTCAGTATCGGCCAATCTAAACGGTTGGCCGACTGGGCTGAGTGCCTTTTGTGGGGCTATGTTGAACGGACGGGCTTGGAAAATAACCGGGGCCTTTGCCGTCATCGCTGTGTTGTGGATTTATTTTTCCGATCAGGTATTGGCGATGGTTTTTCAAGATGCGGATTTGATCGTGCGCTGGAGTGTTTTTAAAGGCATTGCATTTGTTCTGATCACAGCATTGCTGATCCAGTATCTAATTGGACGGGCTTTTCGCGCTTTGGAAATCAGTCGGGCCTCTCTCATGGTCCAATCCCGGCAGTTGGCCCGTTTGAATCAGAATCTTGAGACACAGGTGGCCGAGCGTACAACCGAGTTGGAAGAGGCGTTGAGTCGAGCCCAGTCGGCGGACCGAATGAAGTCGGCGTTTTTGGCGACGATGTCGCATGAATTGCGGACCCCGCTGAATTCGATAATCGGTTTTACAGGCATAGTTCTACAGGGGTTGGCAGGTGACCTCAATGACGAGCAGCGCAAACAGTTGGGCATGGTGCAAGTGAGTGCCCGGCATCTGTTGGATTTGATCAATGATGTTCTGGACCTTTCGAAAATCGAAGCCGGGCAACTGAAGATTCAGCCCGAACGATTTGAAGTAGAGGCGTCCGTTGAAAAGACAACCTCAATTGTCCGACCACTGATTGAGCGCAAGGGCTTGGAGCTTGTGGTCAATGTCGAATCGCGTGTCGGCGAGATGTTCAGTGATCAGAGGCGCTTTGAGCAGATCATGCTCAACCTTTTGAACAATGCGGTAAAGTTTACCGACAGCGGTCGGGTGGAGCTCAGCGTTGAAACCGTAGATGACCATTGCCCAAAGGGCAGCAATTCTCCGGTCGAAGGGCTGCGTATAAGGGTCAGCGATACTGGCATCGGAATCAAAGAGGAGCATATGAAAAAGCTATTCCAGCCGTTCAGCCAGGTGGACTCCGGTCTGACCCGTCAGCACGAGGGAACCGGGCTCGGGTTGGCTATCTGCCAGCGCCTGACTGATTTGCTTGAGGGTGAGATAGCGGTCAGCAGCGAGTATGGCAAAGGCAGTGTTTTTACGGTTGTTTTGACTCGAACCCTTTCCGGTAAAAATGAGTAAACGCGTATTGATGATCGAAGACAATGAGCAGAATCGCTACATGGCGACCTTTCTGCTGGAGCGCCATGGCTACGAAGTTATTACAGCTCATGACGGAGCCAGTGGGATCGCGCTCGCCGAGTACTGTGATCCCGACATCATTCTCCTCGATATTCAATTACCGACCATGCATGGCTATGATGTAGCGCAGGCATTGCGTGGACTGGATGTTCTAAAGGATGTGCCGATTGTGGCCGTAACCTCTTATGCGATGGTTGGGGACAGGGAGAAAGCATTGCGAGCTGGCTGCAACGGATACATTGAGAAGCCCATCAATCCAGATACCTTTATTGCGGAGATTGAAACTTTCAGGGAGCAGAAGGGAGTGTGAGTATTTGATGAACAGTGTTTTGATCGTTGATGATAAGGAGGAGAATCTCTATTACCTATCCGCGCTCCTGCAGGGACATGGATACTGCGTGTCGACCGCTTTCAACGGGTCTGAGGCTTTGGAAATAGCGCGTGGGGAAAAACCCGAGCTCGTGATATCAGATTTGTTGATGCCGGTCATGGATGGTTATACCTTGCTTAGGAACTGGAAGTCAGATGAAGGGCTCAAAACCGTTCCTTTTATTGTCTACACCGCGACATACACTGAAGAGGATGACCGCCAGCTGGCCTTTGATATGGGAGCCGATGGATTTATTCTGAAGCCATGTGAGCCCGATGACTTTATTCGGCAGGTGAGGGTGGTTGTTGAACAGGTGGGCTCCGTGAGTGCGGCCAGTCCGCGGGATTCAGAGGTAGAGGATCATCAGATTTATAAATCCTACAGTGAATCGCTGATACGCAAGCTGGAGGCTAAGACTCTCGAGCTGGAACAGGCCAATCGTCGGTTGCAAGCGGATTTGGTGGAGCGCAAAGAGTTGGAGCAGCAATTGTTGCGGGCGCAGCGCATGGAGAGCATCGGGGCCTTGGCTGGCGGTGTGGCGCATGACCTGAACAATCTTTTATCACCGATTCTGATGGGCGTTGGTTTCACTCGTCAGTTTGACTTGCCCGAACCCGTAAGCCAGGTCATTCAAACAATCGAAGATAGCGCTTTGCGCGGCTCGGCGTTGGTGCGTCAGGTTTTGTCCTTTGCGCGGGGCGAAGATAGCGAACCCCGCAAACCTTTGGACCTTGGCTCAGTTGTGGCGGACATGAAACCAATGATTGAGAAGACACTTCCTCAAACGATTCGTTTTGAATTGGAGAGTGAGGAAGGCCTGCCGTCCATTTTCGCCAATCCGACACAGCTCAGTCAGGTGGTGCTTAACTTGTGTGTAAATGCTCGCGATGCGATGGTTGATGGTGGCGAGCTGAAGCTTACTCTGGGACAGACTGAACTTGCTGAAACAGATCTTGATCGAAGACCGGCTCGTGGCACCGCCTTGCCGGGGAAGTATCTTTGCCTGGAGGTGCGGGATTCCGGCTGTGGGATTGACCCGATCAATCTCAGGCAAATCTTTGAGCCTTTTTTCACCACCAAGACTGCTGATAAAGGTACTGGTCTGGGGCTTCCGACTGTGGCTGGGATTGTTTGCAACCATGGGGGCTTTGTGGAAGTGGAGAGTCAGCTGGGCGAGGGAGCGACCTTTAGGGTTTATTTGCCGATTGCAGCCGATCCGAGTGAACAAGCATCCAACCCCAGATCCTCTTTGGACCGTCTTCCATTGGGAGGAGGAGAATGTGTGCTGGTTGCCGAGAGCGAAGCCTCCGTCCGCGGGATCACCACGCAAATGCTGGAATCTTTTGGTTACCGGGTTTTCAGTGCGGAAAATGGATTGGAAGCACTGAATCTTTTCCGCGAAAAGGTTTCCGAAATAGATGTGGTCGTCGCTGACCTTCAGGTGGTTGCCTTGGACGGCTTGGCACTGATGCGTGCTCTGCATGGGTTAAAGCCCTCTCTTCAATTTATTTTGACCGGTGAAAATGCCGCGGAGAAGCTGGGAGGGCAACTTGAAGCCAAGTATGCCTTAAATAAACCTTACACCGCCAAGCAGCTGTTGCTTCGGCTGCGTGAGGTGCTTTGAGGGATTAGCTGGCGTCCAGCTGACTCTGTCAAAGCAGATAGGGGCAGGCGAATTACCTGATAACTCTCAATCGGTGCGGGGATTATAGAATCTAAATAAGTGTTTATTTATAATAAACTAAAATCTATCAGTTTGGAATTATTTGTCAGTAGGTGGTAGAAATGTTTTGACAGATAACCTTTGGTTCTCGATAAAAAGCGAAGTTTACTACTTTTAATACTCTATATAAGAAAATGTTAAGTGTTTAATCTAGTTTTGCCTTCTGCGCGTAACGTCTTGATTCAGCATTTGCAGATTCATTTGCGAAAACCCTAACAAACAGGATTCCCGGAAAACTAATATAATTGTTTTCCGGGTAGCCAAAATCTTATCATGAATAGCTCAATTCGACTGGGAGCGAGTCTTTTCTGGGTCTCCTCTAAGAATTCACTGACGGTGCTGTCTCTGCTGATGGTTCCATTGGTTGCATCCTCGCAAACATCCACTTCGTCGGAATCAAACGATGAGGTGATTTTCGATCTTTCTCCTTTTGAAGTCTCAACCTCACGGGAAGATTCCGGTTATTCGGGTCAATCCACCTTAGCGGGGAATCGACTGAATACTGACGTCCGCGATATTGGTAATGCGGTTTCGGTGATCACCAAGGAGTTTTTGGACGACCTTGGTGCCACGGATAACACTTCACTCCTGCAATACACTCCCAATACGGAAGTTGGAGGGATTTATGGGAACTATGCAGGTCTGGGTGATGGGCGTGAGTTGGATGAGTCCAGCACATTTGGAAATCCGAACAGTAATACGCGGGTAAGGGGTCTTTCCGCAGCCGATAATACACGTGATTTTTTTGTGACCGATATCCCTTGGGATGGTTACAATATTGCCGGCGTTGATCTGCAGCGTGGTCCCAATTCAATTCTCTTCGGACAGGGGAAACCGGCTGGTATTATCAATGCCCGGCCGGACGGCGCCGCATTTTACGACACGACTCGGATCCGCGCCCGCTACGGCAGTTATGGGAGAGCGCGTGCAGAGTTGAATACCAATCAAGTGTTGTTGCCTGACGAGTTGGCGATCCGGGTCGCAGGCGTTTACGATGACGTGGGATTTCAGCAAAAGCCGGCCTTTCGTACTTCCCGTCGGATTTACGGTGCGCTGCGCTATGAGCCTAAACTATTGAAGCGTGAGGGTGCGCG
>JBJHBN010000112.1:0-6862 GCA_050485505.1 Opitutales bacterium
CTTGACGACCTCCTGCCCAAACCTTGGCGGGAAGTTCACGGAGCCGACCAGCTGTGGCCGGCCGACGAGACCCCGTCAGACCCCGCCGCCACCCTTTTTTGCTACCTCGATCCGGCCAAAGATCTGGCAGACGAGATCGAGACGGTGCAGGAATGGAGTCGACAATCCGGCAATGCCATCGACCGCGTCATTGGCGTAGTGGATGCGGCAGCGGCCGAACAATCCGCCACCTACGCACGCTGGGTCGAGGCCTGCGCCCACTTCAGTGACGCACTGATCTGGGCCAATCGTGAAACAGTTTCGCAAAAATGGCTGCGAGCCTTCCAGAAACAATTCGATAAACTGTGCTTCCCCTGCTCCTACCACCTGCTGAAGAAAGGCGGACGGATCGACGAACCACGCCTTCTGTTTTTCCCTGAAGCACGGCGCCTGAGCAAAGCCTTTGATCCAGTGGAGCCTGCAAACGAGGATGACGGATCCTTCAGTCCACTGGACTTGATCGAAATCGATGCCTCCTTTGACCTCGATGACGCCGATAGCGACACCGAAGTCGAAGACCCTTGGCTGGCACGCCATGAATCCGGCCACCGCCGCCAACGCCTGCCCGACATAAAGACCTGGATCATCGATTGAGCAGTATACAAAAGCAAGGCCCGCGACTATTGCCGCGGGCCCTGACTCTTATACGAATACCCCAAAAATGCGCAGAGCTGCGAGCAGCCCTACACAACTGCAATCTTAACAATTGCAAAAGCCTGTCAACTACAGGCTTACAAATATTAAGAAATTCTTATTCAGACGGTTCAATTTGCTGATAAGCGGTCGCCAAATAAAGCAGATCCAACACGCACCAAAGTACTGCCCTCGGCGATTGCAGCTTCAAGGTCCCCACTCATGCCCATGGATAAGACCGGAAAATCACGCTGGTAGCGCTCAGCAACCCGGTCACGAAATTCCCGCAGATTAGCGAAGCAGCGACGGGCAACCTCAGGATCCTCCGCCAAGGGCGCGATCGTCATGAATCCATCAACCTGCAAGTGGGACGATGCCAAGGCCGCTTCGAGCAAACTCTCCGCCTCGTCCAATTCAGCACCAAACTTATTCGGATCCGCACCAGCGTTAACCTGCAACAATATCGGATAAGGGCTCCGCTGCAGCTCCTCCGCCAATGTGTTCAGGCGATTCAGCAAGGATAAACGATCCACCGACTGAATGCGCCGAAACAATTCAATGGCCTGGCGAGCCTTGTTACGCTGCAAGTGCCCGATCAATTCCCAGCCCGGATCCTCCGTCAACCGCGTACGCTTTTCAGCCGCCTCCTGCACCCGGTTCTCTCCGAGCAAATGAACCCCGAGCCGCCGAATTCCCTCCACAGCTTCCGCGGGGTGCGTTTTAGTCACCGCCATTAGGTTCACTTCAGCTGGATTTCGCCCAACTTTTTCACAAGCATTTTTTATACGCTGAAGGGTTTTATCCAAATTGTTTTGAATGATTTGTGGATCAAAAGTCATACTTGCAATTTTAGAATTGCCTGCTAATAAGAGAATTTAATATACACTCCTGAATGCCCCAGAATATCAGTTTACGTTATGCATATTGAAAATTTTAAAATCTTTTCCGACCTCGTTGAGAGTCAAAGTTTCTCCCGTGCGGCCAAGTTGAATGGCATCACCCAGTCTGCGGTCAGTCAACAACTTCGGGCCATGGAGAAGCATTTCAATGTGCTGATCGTCGACCGCAGTCAGAAGCAGTTCCGCCTCACCCGCGAAGGCGGCAAGCTCTACGACAGCGCCAAGGAAATCCTGCACCGCTACGAAAAGCTCGTCAGCGAACTGCAGGAGATGAAAAAGATCATCAGCGGCACGATTCATATTTCGACGATTTACTCGATCGGACTGCACGAGTTACCGCCCTACATCACCCGCTTTCTCAAGGCTTATCCATCGGTCAACGTGCGGGTCGAATATCGCCGTTCCAACCTTGTCTACGAGGACATCGTGCAGAACTCGGTGGACTTGGGTCTTGTAGCCTATCCGGTCAAAATGCGTCAGGTGGAGATCATTCCTTTCCTGGAGGACCGCATGGTTCTGGTCTGCAATCCGGAATCACCGCTGGCCCAGCGCAAGCACATCGAGGCGAAGGATCTCAAAGGAGAGAAATTCATCGCCTTCGATCAGGACATCCCGACCCGCAAAGCGACCGACCAGCTGTTCAAGGACTGGAAAGTGGACGTCGAACCGACCATGGAATTCGACAACATCGAAACGGTGAAGCGAGCAGTCGAAATCAATGCCGGTTTTGCCATCGTTCCCCAGGCGACGGTCAAACAGGAAACCGCCCAAGGTTTCCTCAAGGCTGTCCCACTCAAAGGCAACCCGATCACCCGCCCGCTGGCCATCATTCATCGCAAGGGCCGTGTTCTGACGCCGGCCATGAAAAAGTTCATCGCGAATCTCACCGGCAAGCCCTATGGCCCGGAAGAAACCAGCGAAGAAGAAACCGTAGCGACAGCCTCCTGAGTGGAGACCGGAAGAGAGCGCCTCGAAGTAGAGTCTGGCTTAAATTCTTCCCGAGAGCTATCCGCCATCCGCTACAATAGATTTTCGGCAATTTCCAGGCGTGCCCTAGGCTCCCTACTGCCTCGCTCCGCCTGTGTTCTGCGCAGCCAGAACTTGACCGAAGTATCCGTCGCCGCTGGCAAGTTCGTCGTAGCCACCCTGTTCCACCAGGCGTCCGTGGTTCAAAACAAGGATCCGGTCAGCATTTCGGATCGTGCTGAGGCGGTGAGCAATGGTCACTACGGTTCGCCCCTTGGATAGGTTGTCCAAAGCCTTCTGTATCAGGTGCTCGCTCTCGTAATCGAGAGCGGAGGTGGGTTCGTCGAGAATCAGAATGGCTGGATTGCGCAGGATCGCCCGGGCAATGGCCAGGCGCTGGCGCTGGCCGCCTGAAAGCGTGGCTCCGCGCTCGCCAATCAAGGTCTGAAATCCCTCGGGCAAACGGTCGATAAACTCCTCAGCCTGCGCAAGTCGGGCAGCCTCTCTGACTTCATCGTCGCTCGCCTCAGGTTTGGCAAAACGCAGGTTTTCCGCAACGGTTCCAGACAGCAGAATATTCTCCTGCATTACGATCGCCGTGTTGCGCCGCAGCCAGCGCATATCCAGCTCGGACTGGGGAATCCCGTCGACCCGAATAACTCCCTGATCCGGCTTGTAAAGCCCCATGATTAAGTTCGCCACGGTGCTTTTCCCCGCACCAGACGGGCCGACAAGCGCAACCTTTTCGCCGGCACGAATGCTTACCGAAAAGTCCTCCAACGCGTCACTATCCGCCTGGGAATAGCGGAAGGAGACCTTTTCAAACTCAATACGGCCTTCCAAGGGAGAAACGGTTCGCGCGCCCTTCCACTCCTCCACATAGCTGGTTTCCAGCAGCTCGGTGATACTGTGGTAAGATTCCCGACCAAGGAAGAACTGCTCCACAATGTTCGCAAACATCTGAATGGGTGTGACCAGAGCGGGAACCCCAGCCACAAAAGCCACTACCACCCCCGTGCTGATCTGCCCATAAATCGCCAAAATAGCGCCCCCGGCGATCACGACCAGCGAAAGGAGCTGAATCGCACCAAAACTGAAGGCGGAAAAGCTGCTCGAGACCGTGATGAGCTTTACCCGGGAGTGCAGCACCTCTTCATTGCGGTCCTGCAACCGGGACTGCGCCTGCTCTTCTTCTCCGTAAACACGTACCAGCCGGAGCGCCCCGAGGTACTCACTCGCAGTGCCAGTCAACTTTTCATACGCAATCCGGCTAGCTTCGTTACGCTGGCGTAAGCGCGCGAAGTAACGTCCGCGCATGATGGCAAAGACCGGTAAAGCCAGAAAGATCACCAGGGCGAGTTGCCAGTTCAGGGACACCAGAATGACGAAGGTGATGACGCTGTAAAAGATGTTGGGCAGAAAGCCATTGAGAATGGGCATCATCACGCCCTCCACCTTCTGCGAATCGAAGGCATATTTGGACAACAGACGCCCCGCCTTCTGCTGGTCGAGGTAACCAAAGCTCAAAAACTGAATCTTCTCAAAAACCCTGGCCCGCAACCGAAGAACTGCATTGGTCACACCCTTCCCCAACCGGGTAGCTCCCTCCACGCTGAGGTACTGGTGACCGACAATCAGGCCGATGGTAAGCAAACTCATCCACAAAATGGCACTGATATCCCCAGCCGGCATCTTGTCATCAATGATGCGCTGAAAGATCAACGGCAGGGGCGCAATCGTCAGAATACGCAGGAAGGCAAATAAAATACCGCCACGAAACTGCTTACGGTTAGCCCATAGGAAGGCCAATAGCGTTTCCGGCATTTTTTCGTGAGAAGAATACTTGGGGGAAGATGAAGCCACGGAAACCATACTGAAGAGGAAACCACCAAACTCTACCGAAAAGAAGAATGACCGTCAAATTGCTGAATGTCGGGGAGCCGCGAACGGGTGTCTGGCTGTGGGATTTGGCATTTTTGCTAACGAAAGCTATACAAGCATTTCTGAAGCGCATCGATGACATGCTCACGATCCGCTGGCTCGAGCGCCCCAACCTGCTTCAAAATCAATCTTTCATCCAGAGTAAACAGCTTCGAACGCACAATGGAGGCATGTGGTAAGCCTGCCCGCTTCCATTCTTGCAGGACGACATCATTCGCCCATGAAGAATGCGCCGCGCTGGTAATCATCGCCAAAACTAAATGACCTGTTTTCCGGTGAAATTCCGCTGCCGAAAGAACCAGTGCCGGTCGCCGTTTAGTGCTGCTTCTATCCGTAAAAGGAAATGGAACAACGACGACATCAAAAGCATCATAAGTCGCCATAAGCGGCCTCGTCCTCTTCCGCCAACCATTCACTGGCCAGCGTGGGTTCCAGCATCTGTGCAAACTGCAGGTCAATCGATGTAGCTGGCGCAATCTCGACATGATCCTCAAATACCCTGAAAGCAATCCGGTCTCCTGCAGCAACTTTCAGTTTTCGCCGTATTTCCACAGGAATCGTAGCCTGACCCTTCGAAGTAATGCGGGAAGTTAATGTTTTCATACAGGTAATAATGTAATACTTTTGGGCAAAGTAAAGGCAAAGAGATCCATGCGCCCCAGAGAAATTGCGGCTACGGGAATGCTATCAAATTTCCTCAGCGCGCACGCAGGAGACGAACCGTCCGGGGACAACTTCACGAAGGGCCGGGGGAGTGCCATGGACGTTGCAAAGGCCTTCTTTGGCGTGGGCACAACGGGGATGGAAGCTGCAACCGGCTGGGAGATCCGAGGGGTCGGCAGCTTCGCCGCCGACAGCAAATTCAAGTTTCTTGTCCGGATCGGGATATGGGATCGCGGACAACAATGCGCGGGTGTAAGGGTGCTGTGGGTTTTCAAACAGCTCCTCGGTGTCGGCGAGTTCCACGATCTTGCCGCCATACATAACGGCCACCCGGTCACAGATGTGACGGATGACACTCAGGTCGTGCGCGACAAAAATATAGGTTAGGTCAAACTCGACCTGAAGGTCTTTGAGCAAATTGATGACCTGCGCCTGAACCGATACATCGAGTGCCGAAACCGCCTCATCGGCGACGATCAGCGAGGGGTTCATGATCAGTGCGCGGGCGATGCCAATTCGCTGGCGCTGCCCACCGCTGAATGCGTGGGGATAGCGGACACGGTGCTCGGACTTGAGGCCTACGCGGACCAGCGCCTCCTCGACCCGCCTCTTCAATTCGTTCCCGCTGGCAAGCTTGTGCAGCATCAGGGGTTCGCCGACAATTTCTCCTACAGTCATGCGCGGATTGAGTGAGGAATAGGGATCCTGGAAGATCATCTGCATCTGCTGGCGCAGCGGCTTCAACTCCTCGTCGTTTAGCTTTGCCAGGTCAACCGCCTTGCCGTTCGGCTGAAAAATCACTTCGCCTGAAGTCGGCGCAAAAGCGCGCATGATTGCCCGGGCTGTGGTGGTTTTTCCGGAACCACTTTCTCCGACAAGGCCCAGCGTCTCACCTGGCATAAGGTCAAAGCTGACATTGTTCACAGCCTTGACCTGCCCGATCTCGCGACGAATAAAGCCTTTGCCACGTATAGGGAAATACTTGCACAGGTTCCGCACTTGCAGCAACGGTTTCACTGGATCCGAGGTGTCAGTAGCAGCGGATGATGCTTTCGCCTGCGGGGCCAATTCCACATGGCGGTCATCCGTCTTGGCGGCACCCGCCAAGATCTCATCCGCCCGCACACAGGCGACGCGGGAACCGTCGTCCATGGTTTCCAACACGGGTGGACCGCCAACATCGCAAACACCGGGTTTTGCATACGGGCAGCGAGGATGAAAAGGACAACCTTGCGGAATCTCCAAAAGGGAAGGCACGGTGCCTTTGATTGCGGACAGGCGCTCCACCCCACCACTGATGCTCGGCAGCGAATCCATCAAGCCCATGGTATAGGGGTGGCGCGGTCGCCTCAACAGGGTGCGGACATCGGCCTGTTCCACTACCCGACCAAGATACATAACCGCAACTTCATCCGCCATCTGTGCGACCACGCCGAGGTCGTGGGTGATGAGCAATACAGAGGTGTTCATCTCCTTCTGGAGGTCTTTGATGAGCTTCAGAATCTGCGCCTGAATAGTGACGTCGAGCGCCGTGGTTGGTTCGTCCGCAATGAGTAATTGCGGTCTGCAAACCAGCGCCATGGCGATCATCACGCGCTGGCGCATTCCACCACTGAATTCAAACGGGTACTGCTTGAGCCGCTTTTCCGGCCCGGGAATGCCAACCCGTTTGAGCATGTCCACGGCGAGGCGCTCGGCTTCTTTCTTGCCGACCTCCTGGT
>JBJHBN010000113.1:0-6856 GCA_050485505.1 Opitutales bacterium
GCGGAGATGCTGCATAAGCGTCCGTAAACACGAGACTCTCTGCAGCGAAAGAATCAATATGCGGAGTCTCCGCAAGCGTCGACCCAGTATAACCCAAGTCACCGTAGCCGAGATCATCCACGAGAAAAAACACGACGTTCGGCCGCTCCGGTTCAGATTCTCCAGCGTGCAGTGGATAAACTACACCTGTGATTAGAAATACAGAGAGAAAACAAAAATTTAAGAATTTTATAGATTTCATGAAATGGGATTATTTGGATAAACGCCGGGAAAGCTCCGTATGAAATATTTTTATAATATTATTCTAAAATATCGCTATTAATAATCATGTTTCAAGGAAAATTGTGTGCCTGGGCGGTCATTGCCTCAGCGCAAAAGCCGAATATTCTCTTTATCACGATGGATGATATGAACTGGGCGTGCCCGAACGCCAACGGAATATGCAGATGCTTTTGAAAGCATGCTGACGGGTGCCAGAGATAAGGGTAAGCCATTTTACGCGATGGTTTAATATGGACGTCGCGGAGACGACAGTGTCGGCGCTCCAATGAGTCCCTACTCCAGCAGGAGAGCATTGCGGCCGTCCCCGAGGTCAACTACCTTGAAGTTGGAGGCCGCGAACTGACCTGGTTTGCCTGCCTCGCCATTGATGCGAAGATGTCCGGCATCCCAGAGCGCGGAGAAGTAGCTTGCGTCCTTAGTCGTTAGCAAGCGGCCACGTGCACCGGATATAAAATCGATGTAGTCTTTTCCGCTGGAATCAGCGTGAAAACCTATTTCACCCGTCAAATTCAAAGTGCCAGCGCTGCCCTTGAAACGGACAACGTTAATGCCTTCACTGGTTCCAGCGCCGCCAAAAGACAGGTCCTTGGCATTGATCGTACCGCCGGATACAGTGACTTCGCCGCTGCTGCCATCGATGACAAGGTTGTTCGTTCCGAGTTCGACAGCACCGCGATAGGTCACGAATTGGCTGTTACTTATCCGCAGATCCCGATCCACCATCAAGGTGCCACCATCCAATTCAAAGAAGCTGCCGGTCAGTTTTCCAGTTCTACCGGGACTGTAGGCAAGCGTACCGGAGCGGTGGACCAGGATAATATCTTTAATATCACCACCTACCGTGCCACTTTGAGCTATGATTCCAGGAGTCCGACCTTTTGGTAAGGACCTGCTTCGGGAGGCCTTGTAGGAATGCCAGTTGGAAGCCTTGAGAAGGTCACCGCCCGTAAAACTCAAGCCATTCTCGAAGGCTGAAGCACCCTCTCGACTAAAGCCCTGATTCGTTAGTTTATTGAGCGTGGCCAGCATTTTACGGGCGGTTTCCGTTTCCCCAAGATCCCCCTCCTGACGCTCATCAAGATTGTTGGAAAGATCGACGAGCACTCGCACGTATTGTTGCCAATTGTGCGGGTTGAAGTCAAAGACCATGTTTTTAAAGTCGAGGTTGTTTCTATCTCCGAAACGGTCGTCCGCAAAGCGGTCGTCATAGTTCGAATCAATAGCCGCCAGCTTGAGCTCGCCCTGACGTAGGAAGAGGCGCTGGTGGTGTTGGTAGATCAAACCGTTATCGTCGCCTTTGCGAACAACATCGACCTGGTCCAAAACACCATTGGTCCAGGCGGCAAGCAAGGACTCACTATCCACCGCTTCCTCCTCATGGAGTTCGTAATCAATAACCTCTGCAAGTGTTGCATAAATATCGTTCAGGCCGAAAAGCGCGGATGAAGTTGCATTGGCGGGAATACGACTTTGACCAGCGATAGCAGGATTTGGCCAAGCTGCGATGAACGGAATCCTGGTACCTCCCTCCCAGCGCGTGCCCTTGTAGCCTGAAAGTTCGGTTATGACTCCGTCACTACTTTGTGGCAATGCTCCAACCGCCACATCTCCACGGATGTCCGCACCATTATCCGAAGTGAAAATGAAAATGGTATTGTCGATCAGCTTGTGCCCTGGATTACGCGGATCATCGGTCTGCTCAAGGAAGTCCAGCAGGTAGCCGATTATGATGTCATTCTCCCGCACCATCATGGCACGGTTGGTTGGCCCATTGACCGTGATGTTACCCTCCCCGTCTACTTCCGTCACATGGTCCCACCATTTTCTGCGGAACGCATCATTCCAGATCCAACCGCCATGAGTTTGGTAGTATTCATAGTCAGGATCAGGGATTCCATTTCCAGTCAAGTCCTCACCGGTTACAATTTCGATCATTCCACCCGCCTTGGTCACATTGGGGTCGATAACGACACCATTGAGCGAGGCACGCGGGCCATCTGGATGGTTAGGATCGTAGTTCGCCGGCACATAGGGGTCGTGATTCGAATGGGAGGCGTAGTAGATAAAAAACGGCTGTCCCCCTCGTGAGTCGATGTGCGTGGAAATGTCATACTGTAATTTTTCGAAGATTGCCGGTTGGACTTTTGGCAGATTCGGATCTGTCGGCCGCTCTGGCCCTTGGCGGACCCAAGGCTGTGCTGAAGGGTGATTGATTGGAACCAGCGAATAATCGCCCGGTTCCAACGACGCGAACCGCATGTATTGCTTGTCCTGAATTATCGCTCCACCGTAGCTGAAATTACCAGGTGTGCCGGTGTAAGTATCAAACCCGCTCTCAATAGGCCCTTCATAAAGCATGCCGGAACCGGGTACATCGATCACACCATCGCGGCTTCGATCGTCGCCGCTGTCCCCGCGCAGCCCTATGTGCCACTTCCCATAACCGTAAGTGCGGTAGCCTGAACGCTGCAACATGTGGGCAATCGTGGTACGGCGTCCCGGAAGGATAATGCCATGGACATGGTCATTATCCCGTACTGCTCTCGTTTTTAGCGGCGAGCGAAAGGAGTACGTGCCAGACAACAAGCCGATACGCGACGGACTACAGGTGGAACCGTTCGAATGGGCATCGGTAAAACGGGTGCCCATGCTGGCCAAACGCTCCATTTCAGGCGTGTAGATTTGCTCGACATCCGGATTACCGGTTAAATCCTGATACGCACTGGTGTCACCCAGGCCCATGTCGTCCACAAAAAAGAGAACCACGTTGGGCACCGGGTCACCGTCCAACTGGCGAGTCTCAGCAGCGCTCAGAGTGGAAACAAAAACCAGAATGCTGGCCGATAGCTTTAAAAAATGCATA
Source organism: Opitutales bacterium (assembly GCA_050485505.1). GTDB lineage: Bacteria > Verrucomicrobiota > Verrucomicrobiia > Opitutales > Oceanipulchritudinaceae > JAFIGG01. Next base: position 3,146 of record JBJHBN010000113.1, read on the forward strand.
ATGCTGGGGAATCCTCGATGGCCTGTTGCGGAATTGCTGACCGCTCAAGGGGCGGCTTGCAACACACCGGCCGCATCGGCAAGGCTATCGCGTGAAATTCGAATTTCGTCAAAATCCGCTTTCCCAGCTTCGTTTGAAAAGCAGGAAACGATCAGTCCCCTGACCAGGGACACCCTAGAGTCGCGCAGCGCTACTCGGGCGTACTGCATCACCTGATCTTTTGCTGCCCCAAGCTCCGCACCATTTAAATCAACCTCCTGCATTCCGGAAGCTGCGAAGTGCATAGCTTGCTCCTCACTCAAAATCCACATTTGAAAAACCGGATGAGATGTTCTCCCCGGTTCGGCAAGATCCTCAATTTTCCAAAGCACCAAAGCGGTTTCATCTGCCTTTAGGCCTTCACCGCTTTGCACCTGCGCGGGTCTACCCGCTATAAGAATGGCACCCAATTCCGAACCCCAGCGAGCGGCCAGAAAAGAAATCAGTGAATTCCTGGGGTTTACCGGATCAGCCCCCGGAAGAGCGAACAACAGACCCAACATCGAATTGGGCCTTAAACGAGCGCCACGCACACGAAAACTGCCAAACACGTCGCCGCTAAAAGTCTCATCAAGCTGACGAACGACAACCGCCTTCCCTCTCGACGAAAGCAGTCCATTGGCGGAATGCAGTCCATCGATCGCAAGGTCGTCACGAAGCATCCTCGAATTCCCCTCCTTGAGATGCCAATCACTGAGCCATCCTTGGCTGCTTTCTCCAAAGCGGGCATTGTCAGATCCAACCTGAGCGGGAAAGGTATTCATGTCGAAGCCTTCATACACAGCAGGCGAAGCCAGCAATGAAGTCGTTAAGGCTATGCAAGCCAAAGCTGCTAATTTAGTGGGGGTTTTATGTGTGGAGTAGATCATGATTTTCGAAATCTTGGATAAAAGCCTGATGAAATCAAGCCAAATGATTGTTTTTCTGCATCTTTGTTTAATTTTCCGTCATTTTATCATTGCAAACGCAATTCCAACTATACCTACTGGGATCAGAAATGAGCATAAAACAAACAATCCCTCCAACTTCGTTTCAATTAACTCGTTATCACAAAAACCCAATACTGAGCCCGCTTCCGGGTTCAGCGTGGGAAGGTGAAGTGACGACCAACCCGGCGGCCTGGTATGACGACGAGAGCGGCAAAGTCATTCTTGTCTATCGCGCTGCGGGACATGACGAAGAGCACCGGGTGCATCTTGGCATGGCGGTCAGCAGCGATGGCTACAACTTTGAACGAGTGGGCAACGAGCCTATTCTCTCGCCGCTGGTGGGCAGTATCGATAACGGCTGCGTTGAAGATCCGCGCATTATAAAAATTGGTGACTGGTACTATATCACTTCCGCGACCCGTCCATTTCCTCCGGGCAAATACTGGCTCAACGAAAACCACCATGCCAACACATGCGGGCATTTCCCAGAGGAGTTCCCTGTGGCCTTGCGTAAAAACCTTACCTCCACCCATCTTTTCCTGACCAAAGATTTCAAGGAATGGATTCGGGCCTGTCGCCTTACCAATTCGAAAGTGGACGACCGCGATGTTTTGATTTTTCCGGAACAGGTAAAGAACCAATGGATAACCATCCATCGCCCGATGCAGTGGCACGGAGAAGGCTTTAAAAACGAGTTCCCAGCCATCTGGATTGCAAAGTGTGACGATCTGTTGGAGTGGAAGGACATGCAACTTCTGGCCAAGGGTGAATACTCCTGGGAACAGAAGATCGGGGCCAACAATCCCCCTCTGAAAACCGAACATGGCTGGCTGCAAATCTACCATGGTGTTGGAGCCGACAAACAGTACCGTCTGGGCGCCTTGTTGTTGGATCTCGATGATCCAACGATTGTCACCCATCGGACGCCAGAACCGATATATGAGCCCGTAGCCTCCTATGAAACGGATGGTATCTACAAAGGGGTCTGCTTCCCATGCGGCCATGCCGTGATCGATGGCACTTACTTCCTCTACTATGGCGGCGGCGATGTCCACTGCTGCGTCGCCACAGCACCTCTGCAGGAATTCATCGAGCATATGTTGGCAAATCCGGTGGGGTGAATGAATGAACCGGACCCTGTGGCCAACGGTGCCTCGAGGAATGATACGGGGGCAAGGGGCTAGGTCTAGGGCGCGCCTGGGAATTGATGGGGAGCACGCCACGTAGCGGGTGCGCGATAGCGCCTCGAAGTAGAGTCTGGCTTAATCCTTCCCGAAGGGCTGTAGCCTCTCCGCTACAATGGACATTTAAGTCGACGCTCAAGCAGTCCGGGGATTTGCCCCTTCACTGCTCCAGTGTCCGTTCTTGTTCCAGCGCACGCCACCTGCTTGAAGCGTATCTGTAAGGATCATCAATATCCCGCGGTTCCGGGATTCCAGGCGGGACAAGGTATTCCACCTTCTTGTCTTCAAGTGCCTGTTTGAGCCTGGCAATCGTAGCACTGTAATCCTCGTTCTCGTACATGCTGGTCAACTCGTTCGGGTCTTTTTGCATGTCATAAAACTCCCACTCATCGATGTCGTAAAAATGGATTAATTTGTAGCGACCATCGTAGACACCTTCGTGACGCAGCACCATGTGCCAGCCGGGATACTCATAGTAATGATAGTAATGGTAATCGCGGTGAAAGACTCTGCGCCCTTCGAGAAGCGGGACCATGCTTCTGCCCTGCATCTCCGGATCGGCCGGAGCGCCGGCAATCTCAAGGAAAGTCTGGGCAAAATCAAGATTGGATACCAGATCGTTATTGACCGAGCCCTCCTTGACCATGCCCGGCCACCTCACCAACAGCGGCGTGCGGTAAGACTCGTCATACATAAAACGCTTATCAAACCAGCCGTGCTCTCCGAGATAGAACCCTTGATCAGAAGTATAAATGACGATTGTATTTTCAGCCAGTCCGCTCTCCTCCAAATAATCAAGCACCTGTCCAACGCTGTCATCAACAGAGCGAATACAGCTTAGATAGTCATTCAAATACGCCTGGAGTCTCCACCGGACCAACTCCTTTCCGCTGAGCCCTTTGACAGACTCAGTGCGTTCTTCAATAAAGCGATCCCAGACCTCTTTCTCCTCCGCGGTCAAGTTGGGATAAGCCCTTTCATAGAAAACATTACCAGGCTGGTTGGCTGCGATTTTTAAATCTCTTTTATCCTCAAGGGTGATCTCAATCGACATATCCTGATGGCTCGCAGCAAAACCGCGGCCTGAATAGTCGTCAAACAGCGTCTCGGGCTCGGGAAACTCCACACCTTTGAAAAGGTCCAGATACTTGACCGCAGGCTTCCATTCACGGTGAGGAGCCTTGTGATGCATTTTTAGGATAAATGGTTTCTCCTTATCCCGCTGATTCTCCAGCCAATAAAGGGTTTTGTCAGTGATCACTTCGGTGACGTAGCCTTCCTCGACAATCAGACCGTCTGGAGTCTCAAATTCGGGACGGTAGTATCTGCCCTGCCCCAGCAAAATGTCCCAATGATCAAAGCCAGTAGGCTCCGAAGCGAGATGCCACTTACCGATCATTGCTGTGGTATAACCGGCTTCCTGCATCAGTTTGGGAAAGGTAACCTGGCTGCCATCGAATTCCGTGTCCTCATTAAAGTAGAACCCGTTCAAGTGGCTATATTTTCCAGTTAATATAGTGGCCCGACTGGGACCGCAGATGGAATTGGTAACCATGCAC
>JBJHBN010000114.1:0-6838 GCA_050485505.1 Opitutales bacterium
GTAGAGCCCAGTAGCTGCCGGCGGAGGTCAGTGAGATTGGGGTGTGGCAGGATTCGGGGACAGCGGTCAGGAGGCCAGCGTAGCGCCAGTTCAGAATGAGGTCTTCCAAGGCCGCATGCGGCGTTTGAGGCCAGGTCGAGAGGGGTGGCAGTTGGCGGTGCTCGATGGCGTTGGACAGTGTTTGCGCGAATTGTTCACGTTTGCTGATGGGTTGTGAGCGCAACTGGGCATGTGCCGGTTTTTCGTTTGCGAGGATCCGTTTGCGGTAGCTTTCTATCGTCGGCTCCTGCATCAGGGAGATGGGCCCAATTTGGCCGCCGGCTGCGGAGCCGAAAGGCAGAATGTCGCAGTCTGCCTTTGCCAGTCGGTTATAGAGCGAACGTTCGCTTGGTTCACGGCGCCAATGTTGACGGGTGAAGTGTTCGAATCCGAACTGCTCCAGTTCCACACTTGCGCGGCGAAACAGTTCGGCGCGGTCAGTGCTTTCGGGTAAAGGGGGTAGGCGGCCCTGGCCGATTTGTTGCAACAAGGGACTGTCGTTGAAGGATTTCAATGCGTAGAGGTCGAGTCCGTCTACAGGGCTTTCTTCGGCGAGGAAACGGATATCTTCGCCGATCATCGCCGCAGTTTGCCCTGGAAGGCCGTAGATGAGGTCTGCAACGAGAATGACGCCGCTGTCTTTTAGGGCATTGAGGGTAGCGATAATTTCCTTACGATCAGCCAAGCGGCCTAGTCGGCTGCGAAAAGCAGTATCGGTGCTTTGCAATCCGATGGATATTCGGTTGGCGCCTGCCTTGCTCCATGCTTCGGCTTTTTCTGGAGTGAATCCGCGGATACGCCCTTCGACGGTGATTTCTGTTTCGGAGTCGATGCTGAATTGACTGCGCAGGGATTCAATGACGGCCGCCAGATCTGTGCACGTGAGGTCGCTGGGTGTTCCTCCGCCAAAGTAAACTGCGTCAACTCGTCGTTGCCGACGTTCCGCTCCGAGCGCATTTGCGGTCAGGGTGATTTCCTTCAGCAGAAGTTCGGCGTACTCAGCGCTGAAGCCAGCGTGGGTTGCGTAGCGATAAAAAGGACAAAACAGGCAGCGATGGCGGCAGAAGGGGACGTGGATATACAGGCATAAGGGCCGGTCGCTCCGCGAAACGAAAGCTCCGGGTGCCCATTGATCAAAGGGCTGTTTGAGTTTTGTCGACTGCATTCGGAGGGGCTGGCCAGGTGGGGACGTGGACCCTTTGGCGGGCTTGAATGCATCCACCAAAGGGTCCTTCCCTATGTGGGCGAAGCAGGCTGCGAACTTCATTCCCGGTAAGCGTATTTTAGAATGAAGCCGCCAGCTTGATGAAGGCGTTGCGCCCCGGCTGGGTGTTGCGATCAGCACCGGCTCCGCCGTGGCCTCCGCCGCGGCGGGCTGTGCTCCACAGATAGTAGCTTTCGTCGGTCAGATTGTTCACGCCCGCATTCAGGCGCCAATGCTGTCCGAAGCGCATGGAAGCTGTGAGGTCGAGCAGGAAAACGCTGTCGATCGGGTCGATGGCCCCAGCGTCGGTTGTGTGATCAATGGAGCTTTCGGACTTCTTACCGATGTAACTTCCGGTCAGGCGCAGGGACCAAAGGTCTGCAGGCGCCCGGTAACCGAAATAGCCTACAAGCTTCCAGGGTTCGACAGAGTTCAATGGAAGGTTCACATCCGTACGCTTGCCTTTGGTCCAGGCGTAGGAAAGACCGGTTTCCAGCCCTTCGAAACCGACGAACTTGGCATCGATTCGGGCATCCCAGCGCAGTTCTGCTCCGTAGATTTCCACTTCCCGACGGTTGACGGTTGTAAGGACGTCCGGATCCGGATCGGGGGTGGGCTCGACGAGAACCATGGACTCCAGGAAGTCGTCATAGAAATTATAGTATCCTGCGAGCTGGAAGGTGTTGTGAGTCGTGGCACCCTGAATACCCAGTTCAAAGCTGTCCGATGTCTCCTCCTTCAAATCGGGGTTGGGAACGACGATGAAGTCGGTGCCGTGTGTGAAAACCCCATTCAGCTCCTCGGCGGATGGGTTGCGGATGCCGCGATTGTAGCTTAGATACCCGTTGAGGCTGGGTGTCCAGCGGTGCAGGAGCGAGAGACTGGGTGCAAGGGCGGTGTTTGTGTAGTCCACTGCGGGTACGGATTCTCCGCTGCCAGGGATTTGAGTCCGGTCGAGGAATGCATCGGTGTTTTCCGGCGAAACGTCGTAGTGATCCAAACGCAAGCCACCAGTAAATACCCAGCGTTCATCGGGGCCCCAACTGATGGCATTGCGCGCAAAAGCTCCTATGCGCAGAACTTCCGAAGGGGCCATGCCGATTCGGTCATCCACGGTCGTGGAGCCGTCCGGATTGTAGTCGGTGCGCAGGAATTGGCTTTCGATGTTACTTTGCGACAACTCAATCCCGTAGACCCATTCGAGCAGGCTCTGGTTGAGGCTGACCAGTTTATCTGCCTGAAGGTCAACACCTCGAATGCGGGTTTTGTAGCGAATATCATTGTGACGGTCGCGCGGAACAGGGACCGAACCGAATTGGGTGCTTCCCTGCTGGATGTTGTAGCTGGAGGCGGTCGAGTCCTGCCAGTATCCGTGGATGTCAAGACCGTCAAAAAGGGCATTGCCTGTGGCGGGGGTGTAGTATCCACGCAAAGATAAGCGGTCGCGCTCCCGCTCCTCTTCCTGAGTTACAAGGTCGTTGACCAGCATTCCTCCGAAAAATGATCCCTCGGCGGCGTGTGCGCGGATGAAGTTCTCGTAGCGGAAGACGTCCACGACCGCCTCCAGGCGCCAGAAGGCGCTCTGGAAGGCGGTGCTTAGGACGATTGCATGGCTCGTGATGTCTTCTGGATTCGGGTCTGCGTCGCCATTGTTGCGGCGTTCGTTGCCTGTGCGGTAGCTGTAGACCAGCCCGGCTGCAAACTGTCCGTCGCCGCTGGCAGCGGTGAAGCGATTGTGGAAGCTGTCATTCACACTCGCGTAGCTGAGGGTATTGCTCAGGCTTTGACCCTGCAGAGACGAGCCCAGCGCGACCGCAGGCCCAAAGGTCCGGGCGTCGACGGTTCCGCCGAGGGCGTCGCTGCCGTAAAGGCTGGAAGAAGCCGATTTCAGGACCTCGACCTGATTCAGGACTGCGGGATCGAAGTAGATCCGACCGGGACCACCGGCTCCGAGAAAGCTCTGGGCGACAAAGTCCTCGGGCTGGCGAATACCGTCGACCCGAAGTGAGACCCGGTTGCCTTCAAGGCCCCGGATATTGATGCCCTGATCGCCGCCGCTGAGGTACGGCACCAAGCCGTCACCGCCGCTGAAGTCGAAAGGAACGGAGACGCCGGGTTCGTATTTGAGCGCATCACCGAGAGAGACCGCGCCTTGTCGCCGCAGTTTCTCTGCGTCGATGGTGCTGGTGCTGCCGGCGGTTTCGAGGGTTGGTTGTTCGGTTCGCGACGCGACAACCGATACTTCTATATCGGCCCTGCGTTCGACGGCTGCCACTTCCTGGCCTATGAGCGGCTGCGCGGACGTGAATAAAACGAGTGCCAGCAGGGTGCGTGGAAGCGACGGTGTGTATATGGACAGATTCATTTTGCTTATAGGACTCAGTATCATTAGGTGAAGAAAAAGATTTGATATAACCAATGGGTTTCTGTGGTTTTTAGCGTTCGCTGCGGTGTCGGCCGCTCAGTTGGCTGTCGACATTGAGGCCCCTCACCCTGAAGGCAGCTCCGAACCCGAGGACCAGACGCCCTTTGATGGGTTTCAGCCTGTAGAGCTGGAAATCCTTCATTCCGTTCAGTGCATCCATAATGCGGCCGAATCGGTCATGAAAGCACCGGATTTGCGCTTGGAACGCCTGGCTGTCGCGTTCGATAGGTTCGACCTCGCAATCGAGCGTCAGGCGCCTCCGCGCGTAGTAGTTTGCACAGGTGCTTTCGTCTTCAATCAGCAGAACGCTGATTCGGTCGCTACCGCGAAGGTTGGCTTCGTGTTTGGCCAAGGCGCTTACGTAGACGTAAAAGTTTCCGTCCTCATCGGTGGTGAACGGAGCGTAACTGGCGTGGGGTTGTTTACTTGTGTTGACAGTTGCCAGCACAAGGGTGCGGAGATTTCGCAGCAGTCCGCCCAATTGGGATTGAGCGTCCTCGGCGATGGTCTCCGAGTTTACGGAAGCGGGTTTTTCAGACTTTGAGAGCATGTTTTTCATGGTGAGACTGTATTTGAATGAAAGGACAGTTGCTCGCGCAGAGCACTTGTGCCTGGACTTGGTAGACATCGGAGATGCGTTCCGCGGTCAGGGTTTCGGACGGGCTTCCCTGTGCGACCACCCGTCCCTGATCCATAAGCACAACTTGGTCGGCGTAGTGCAGAGCCAGATTGATGTCGTGCAGCACCGCGCAGACCCCGAACCCCCGGATTTTCGCCAGTTTGCGTGCCTGCCCCAAAACGCTGTGCTGATGGCGCAGGTCGAGGGCTGAGGTGGGCTCATCGAGCATCAACCAAGGAGCGGGGTCGGTTGGGCCACGCTGGTCTTCGAGCTGGGCCAGAACGCGGGCCAAATGGACCCGCTGCTTCTCGCCTCCGGAGAGGCTTGGGTAGCGGCGATGACGAAATGCTTCCATCTCCACGCTGTGCAAGGCCTGGCTGCAGATTTCGCGATCATGGTCGCTTTCCCAGCCGCTTAGGTGAGGGATTCTGCCAAGCAGCACGACTTCCTCCACACTGAAGTCGAACTGCAAAAAGGACTCCTGAGCGAGCACAGCCCGACGTCGGGCGAGTGCGTCGAAGGGCAGTTTGCGCAGGGGGGTGCCATCCAGAAACACTTCACCTTGATCGGGGGTCAGGGTTCTTGTCAGCGCCTGTAACAGAGTGGATTTGCCCGCTCCATTGGGTCCCAGGATTACGTTCAGGTCCCCGGGGTTGAGTTGAATCGAAACCCGGTCCAGAATCGCCTTGCACCCGCGGAAGACGGATATTTGGTCGGTTGCAAACATCAGCTGATGGATTGAAAGCGTCGCCGTTGCAGTAGCAGGAAAAGAAACACCGGGGTGCCGATAAGGGCGGTGAGAATGCCGATGGGCAGTTCTGCCGGAGCCACCAGTGTGCGCGCTCCAATATCGGCGGTCAGCAACAGTCCGGCGCCAAGCATGCCACTCGCAGGCAGGAGAAAGCGGTGATCCGGGCCGATGGCGGTGCGTACGATGTGGGGTGCGACGAGGGCGATGAAGCCGATGGCTCCACAAAGGGCCACTGTGGCGCCGACAATGGATGCGGAGAGTACGATCAAGTGGCGTTTGGTACGGCGCACGTCGATGCCCAGGTGGGCGGCATCTTTTTCTCCCAATAGCAGGGCATTGAGCGAGCGCGCGTAGCGCGGCAGGAAAAAGAGGGGGACCAGAATAAATGCAAGACCTGGCAGCAGGAGTTCCCAGTTGGCACGGCCGAGGGAGCCCAGGCCCCAGAACGTCATGGTCCGCAATTCTTCATCGCTTGCCATAAAGGTTAACAAACCGATGAACGCTCCACCCAGGGAGTTGATCGCAATGCCAACCAGCAACATGGAAACGAGGTCCACCTGGCCCCGGCTGATCGAGAGCCGGTAGATGAGCCAGGTGATGGCAACTGCCCCCAGCATTGCCGCGACCGGCACTGCATACAGGCGGAAGCCTTCGAAGGCGGTTTCGGGTATCAGGCGGGATCCCAGTACGATCATGAAAATGGCACCCATGGCGCCGCCGCTGGAAACTCCAATGATCCCTGGATCGGCGAGCGGATTGCGGAACACACCTTGCATACAGGCGCCAGCCATCGCCAAGCCCGCTCCGACCAAGAGAGCGAGCAAGACGCGCGTGAGCCGCAGGTTCCAGACAACCACCTCCTCCGCTATGCTGAACTCGGTGGCGGAACCGATTCCGACGCGATTGCCCAGGATACCTGCAACCTTTGCCAAGGACAGCTCCATGGGCCCTGTCATCAGGGCCAGCAGTCCGGCCGTTGGAAGGATTACAGCCAGCAAAATTAAAAATGCGGGCCGTCGCCTTGCACGTGGATCAGGATTCGCCGCGCGGGGCGCCACCGATTTCATCGATCGGGGCAAACTTTGGGAAAGATTCATTCCGGCGAACTTTCTTTGGTGTCATGGAGGATCTGTGCCAGTTTGTAGGCTGCCTCGCCCGTGCGCGGACCAAACGAGAGGTATTCGCCCATGTCGATAAGGTGAATGCGCTCGGCGTTGCGGGCCAACTGTGTGAGGCCGAGGTCGCGCAACGCGGTTCTGGGATTCCGATCCAGGCCTGCCCCATGGGAGGCAATCAGAATGACATCCGGCTGAGCCTGTATCAGGGCCTCTTCGGAGACAGGCTTATAGCTGCTGTAGCCGGAGAACAGGTTCTTGCCACCGGCGAGTTGAACGATGCCGTTTGCTTGAGTGTCCGTTCCCGCAGCCATTGGAATGCCGTTGTTGCCAAGAAGGAAGACAACTCCTGGTGTCTCGCGACCGTGAATGGTCTCGCGGGTTTTTTGCAGATCTTCGTCGATCTGCTTCCAGAGTGATTGCGCGGCCTCCGTGCGGTTCAGGTAGGATCCCAAAGCCTCAATGGTTTTACGCAAGCTTTCGGCACTGTTTGGATTTTCGACAATGTGGAGGGGAATGCCGCTTTGCTGCAATTGCTTGACCACCGCAGGTGGTCCAATTCGCGTGCTGGCAAGGATTAGAGTGGGGTTGAGGCTCAGGACGCCTTCCGCGCCGAGGGCACCGACATACCCGGCCTGAGGCAGTTGTGTGGCTGCTTCCGGATACAGGCTGGATTGGTCCACAG
>JBJHBN010000115.1:0-6831 GCA_050485505.1 Opitutales bacterium
GAACACGACCGGTGAACAGGTTGTGGATTTTGGCGACTACGGAAGCTTCAACTTCCAATCGTCCGATGATAAGGTTCAATTTATTGGCAACAACATGGAGCTTTCAATCGCAGGCTTCATCAGTGTTACTGGCAATATAGAAGTGCTACTTGAATCAAACGAAACCGAAAGCCGTTTTTTGCTGAACACCACTGGTGTTAATACCTCTCTTGAGGCCGGGGCCGTTGTTTTCAACGTCAGCGATGCCGATCTTGCTTTGGTGATTTTGGAAATTGAAGGCCTTTCCAGTTTTGCCTTGAAGGCGGAGGGAGCCTTTGCCCTGACTGGAGTGCCGGGGCTGAGCTTTGGCACTGAAGAAAGTATCCAGGTTTTGGCAAACAACACTGGATTGCAGACCGTTGATTTTCGAGGCGGAGTTGGTGAAGTTGATTTTGGAACTGATGAAGAGCTCTTTGCACTTTACGGTGCTGGACTCAATCTGACCGTTGGGGATTTTATCTCGATTAGCGGAGATTTCAGCGTGGTTAAAACCGGTGAGGGTTCCAACGAACAACTGGAACTGACTGCTGAAAACGTTACTACCGCCCTGAATGCCGGAAGCGTTTCTCTGAGTGTGACCGACGCGAGCCTTGCGATCACACTGATCAGCGAAGAAGGGGAGGGAAGTTTTGCCCTCCATGCTGCTGGTGAAGTGGCTTTGACCGGGGTGGTGGGATTGAGCCTCAGCGGTATTATCGAAGTATTTGCCAACACGACCGGTCAGCAAATTGTCGATTTTGGCGATTATGGTGTGATCGACTACGGAAGTCCTGATGAAGTTTACGCCTTCATCGGCGAAAACCTTAGTCTGGAGATTGACGGCTTTGCCCAGGTAAGCGGCAATTTCTCCGCAGTAACCGTTAGCGATGGTCAAGGCAGCGGTTTGTTGATGACTGCAAGCAACGTTTCAGCAAGCATCGGTATCGATCCAATTGAGCTTAGCATTTCCGGCGGATCGCTGGGGCTGGTAATTTTTGAGGATGAAGGTGAAACCAGTTTTGCGCTTCATACCGAGGGCAGCGTCCAGTTGAATGGAGTGAATCAGGTCTCCTTCTCCGGAACCATGGAGGTTTTCGTCAACACCACCGGCCTGGAAACTGTTGAATTTGATGGCTATGCCACGGTCGATTACGGCACTAGTGATGATATCTTTGCCTTTATCGGTTCCGATTTGGAGCTCGACCTTGCAGGCTTTGTTGCGGTTTCAGGTGACTTCACTGCCATTCTTCAGGAAAGTGAAGATTCCAGTGCCTTGCTCCTCCGCGCCGAGAATATCAACGCATCTATGGGTGTGGGTGACGTTGCCATTACCATCAGCGATGCATCTCTAGGCCTTATACTTTTCAGTGATGGAGTCGACGCAACTTATGCGCTGACAGCTGCTGGAACAGTTTCCCTTGCGGGTATCCCAAGCCTGAGCCTGAGCGGGACGATGGCTGTGCAGGCGAACGTCACGGGCGGCCAGGAAGTGGACTTTGGCGGCGATCTTGGTGTAGTGGATTTTGGGACGGATGCGGAGCTGTTCAGTTTCCGTGGCGAGGGTCTTGAACTGAGCATCGCGGACTTCGTTAGCGTTACCGGCAACTTTGGCGCTGAGCTTGTGGAAGTGGGCGGCGTTGAGGTGGTGCTGGTAACGGCGACCGATGTGGAAGCGGTGCTGAGCGCCGGGGCTGTTGAGCTGAAGGTCAGCGAAGCGGGCTTTGGGTTGATGCTGTTGAGCGAAGGTGGCAGTTCGAGCTATGCGCTCCACGCGGAGGGTTCGCTGTCGTTGACGGGAGTCCCCGGAATTGAACTGGGCGGCACGGTCGAAGTGTTTGCGAACACGACTGGTGAGCAGGAAGTGGATTTTGGTGCGGATTACTACCTGATAGATTTTGGCACGGATGAAGAGCTGTTCGCGATTATCGGTGAAGACCTTGCCCTGAGCGTGGAAGGCTTTGTGAGTGTAAGCGGTTCAATGGCTTTTGCCGCGGTAGGTGATACAATCGTCGCAGCCGGCACGAACATTGAAGCGAAACTCAGTGTCAGCGAAACAGTTTACGTAGCCGTGACCGGAGCCGGATTTGGGCTGCTGATGGACAACGAGCGCTTTGGTTTTGAAGTCAGCGGCGGCAGTCTGGATGTGCGGCTTGGTGCCTTTGCAGATGTGACCGCCAACAGCGTAAGTGTTCGCTACACTAATGACTCAACCCTGATCGCCGCAAACAGCGAAGTGGGCGTCAATGACGTGACCTATACTTTCGAAGATCAGATAGAGCCGGACAGCCTTGGCTTCGAAGTGGTCGGTTTGTCAGTGAACCTGCTGGATGTGGTGAGCGTGTCGGGCGACTTTGGGTTTGGCCTTGAGGGTGAAGACCTGGTGGCTGTGGGCCGTGAGGTGGAAGCGAGCCTCGGCACTGAAGATTTTGGTGTGGGCGTTACCGAGGGCAGCTTTGGGCTGCTGTATCGCGATGGAGCCTTGGCCTTTGAAGCGATTGGCGGACTGTATTTGAATGGCGGAGGCTTTGCGACAGCCGAGGCCAGTGAGGTGTTTGTCGGCTACAATGAAGCTGGAGTTGATCTGAGCGAAGAGAACCTTGAAGTAGGGGAATTGAGCTACAGTTTCCAGAACCTGCCTGCGGTGAGCGACTACCTGGCAGTGAGTGTGAACGGGTTGGAAGCGAGCCTTGCCGGAGCACTGTATGTGCGCGGCGACTTTGGCTTCAGCGTCAATGGTGAAACCGATGAAGTGGTGGCGATTGCGCAGAACGCTGAAGCGGGCCTATCGGCCGGAGGTTTTGAAGCGGGCATTGTCAATGGCAGCCTTGGCCTGCTGATCGATGGGAATGGCGACATGGTCCTCGAAGCCCGCGGAACTCCTTCGCTGAACCTTGGCGGCCCGATCGAGCTCGGAGCGGAAACGGTATCGCTGCGTGTGAACGAGACCGGTACGGCTTACACTGGCGAGACTCTCGAAGCGGGTCAGCTGAGTTATACCTTTGAGAATCTTGCCGCATCTGACAGCCTGCTGGAGTTGGCGCTGGACAACGCGTATTTGAAGCTGGCGGGCTTCGTGGAAGTCAGTGGCAACTTCGCCCTGCGCGCCGACAGCGATACGGTGACCCTTGGCGACGGCAGCACGGTGTCTGTGGAAGTGCTGACAGTTGGCGCCTCAGAGGTAAGCGCCTTTGCCGGATACAACGGCGGCAGTGCTCAGGCCCTGGGGCTTGAACTCAGTGAAGTGAACTTTGCCCTCGGGCTGTTCAGTGAAGTGGGCGGTGAGCGCAGCTGGACAACCCTGCAGGCCGAAGTGGGCGAAGTCAGTGTTGTGGGCGTTCCTGGCCTGACTCTGACAGTGACCAGTTTTGGCTTGGAAGTGAACCTTGCCGCGGCGGATGACAGCCTGATCGATTTTGACAGCGAAGGCTACACGGTGGCCACCGGGGTGAGCGCAAGTATTGAGTTTGGCATGGCCGCCAGTGACGGTGAACTGATCCAGGCTGCTGGCAGTGTGGAGATTGAACTGCTGAACTTCTTCCGTGTGAGCGGTGACTTTGCCTTTGTGAGCCGCAGCGACACAGTGCGTCTGTCTGACGGTAGCAGTGTGGAAGTCGATTTGATTACGATTGGAGCGAACCAGATCGACGCGTTTGTCGGACTGTCGGACATAGGCTTTGAACTGTCCGAGGCAGACTTTGCGCTGGTGCTGCTGACCGACAGCAATAACTCTGCGCGCCAGTGGATGGCGTTGAAGAGTGAAGTGGGTTCAGTCGAACTGACAGGTATTTCAGGGATCAGCGCGACTGCTCCGGAACTGACGGTTGCAATTAACCAGAATATTTCTGATCTGCCTGGCGACGAGAATCTGGTTGTGGACTTCGCTGCTCAACCGTTGTCCGTGGCGATTTCACAAACGGAGTCGATTGGCTTCGATTTCGATGGTGCCAGAGGTGCGCTGTTGGAAGCTACTGGCAGTTTCAATCTGGACGTCTTCGGCTTCTTCCAGGCATCCGGCCAGCTCGGCTTTGCACTTTCGCAGCAGACTGTCCGTTTGGACACAGGACACGATGTCACTACTGACATGCTTGCCGCAGGCGGAAGTAACTTGGACGTCTTTGCCGGAATCAATGGGGGCACTGGGGATGCAATTGGGTTTGAAACCTCCGAGCTGGACTTTGCCCTTGGTATTTTCAGCGAACAAGATGGAGATCGCGTGTGGACAGCGCTGCAGGCGACAATCTCCGACGCAGGATTTGTTGGCATTGATGCCTTCACGCTCACGGTGAATGACCTGCGGGTCGAAGTGAATGTGGCCGCTGATGACAACAGCGTGATCGACTTTGAAGCGTCCCCTGTGGAAGTTCCCACGGGTCCTGGCCTGAATGAAACTCTCTCGATGTCGGCAACCGCCCAGGAAGCTATCCGTGGCAACCTGGAGATCGCGGTGGCGGACTTTGTGACACTGAGCGGAGAGTTTGGCTTCAGCCGCACGAGTGTCGGCGGAGAAACAACTTTGGTGGCGGTTGGCCACGATGTGACTGCCAAACTCAGTGCCGGTGGTGCCGCTGAGGTGAGCCTTAGCGGGGCAAAGTTTGGCTTCTACAGCAATAGCACCCAGTTGGCCTTTGAGTTGGTTGAGGGAGCGCTTGCGGCAACAATCAATGGTTTGGGAGCTGTCAGCGCCTCTGCAGTAACCATACAGTATACCAATGACGCGACGGAAGTTGCGTCCGGCTTCGATCTGGATGTGCTTGGGCTGGAGTATATCTTCACCGGAATTGGCATGGACACGGTCGCCTTTACCGTAGAAGGCTTCAGTGCCCAGGTGGTCAACTTTGTCAGTCTCAGCGGAGACTTTGGCTTTAAGCTTGAAGGTAATGAAATCATCGCAGTCGGCGACAATGTCAGCGCGAGCCTGGAAGCAGGCCCTGCCGTCGTGAGTGTGACCGGAGCGAAGTTTGGCCTGCTGGTGGACGAGTCGGGCAACCTGGTGTTTGGCCTGAAAGAGGGTGCCTTCCTCGCCGCCCTTGCTCCGCTTGCAAGTGTGGGTGCGGAGCGTGTGAACGTGCGCTATGCCAGTGGCAGTTCGGTGGCAGCGGGTCGGAACATTAGCGTCGGCAATATCAGCTACGAATTTGATGAAGCCATCGCAGACGGCGATGCCTCCATTGCAGTTGAAGAGCTTACTGCGAACATTGCCGGAGTGATCGAGATAAGTGGCGACGGCAGCTTCAGCACCAACGCCCAGGGCGATATCACCGCCTCGTTTGATGGCACTCTGGATATCTCTGGAATGTTTGTGATGTCTGGAAGTTATCAGCTGGACTTTGATGCGCTCGCTGAGGAAACCCGGATCGCAGGGACCGATATTTCGTTTACTGTTGAAGTCGGTGGTACTGAGCTGATTTCATTTGCAAATGGATTCGGTGGCTTGCTGATCACCGAAGAGGGTGTTGCCGGTGGAATTACTGGCGAAGTGAGTTTACTCGACGGTGTGCCCGGAGTGACTCTTTCCGCTGCAGAATTTACGGCCATCTTCAATACAATTGATAGCTCCGTGAACGAAACCTTCACTGTAGGCGGAGACGTAATCAGCCTTTCTGTTCAGGCTGGTCCTTATCTGTATCTTGAAGCACTCGGCGTAACTGTTGGGCTGGCAGGCATCACGATGACGGGCGATGTTGGCTTCGAGCGGGCTGTGAGCACTGATGGGGAAGTCATGGTCGTCTTCTTCGATAACGTTGAGATTGATGCCTTTGGTGGTGAGGGAACCGGTGGTTCCTCGATCAACATTGAGGATGCAAGTGGCATATTCGTTATTCTCCCAGATATTGGAATGGCCGGTCGCTTGGAGTTCACGGCAAATGTGGACATGCCCGGCATCGATGCCGGTGCCCAGGCCCAGATAAACTTCAATGATCTCGGCGTTGCGGTTCAAGTGGAGGGTGTCTTTGGTCTCGTCGAGCTTCCAGCTACAGGCCCAAATGGAGCGACTGTGTGGATCGAAGTTGCTTTGGAACTGAATTTCCCAGGTATCGAGATATCTGGAGTCTTCAGTGTTGCCACATCCAGCTCTGCTGGTGGTTCCACCATCGTTGTTGCCACTCAGGTAGAGATTTTTGTTGGAGACAACGTTAGCGATAATCGTGTAGGCCTCCAACTCCTCAATGGCCGTGGATTCTTCCTCGAAGAGGGTGGCCTGAAAGCAGGTTACATTACAGGCGATGTCAGTTTCATCGGGGTCGATGGCCTGGTGGTTCAATCGACCATGACCTTCCGCTACAATGAGTTTACTGAGGCTTTCAGTGACAGCTTCACGATCGCAGGGGAAACGGTGAATGTAAGCTTTGGAGGTTCCGAGCTGGGTGATGGCGATGAGACACCCTTTATCCAGTTCACTGCCATTAACAGTGAGATCGACCTCGGCGGAGCTTTTGTTCTCGGGGCCAGTGAATTGATTATCACCCGTAGCACCGATAGCTTCAATATATCTGCCAGCGGCGGTTATGCTTTCATTGGCGACGGCCCATACCGCAACCCGAACGGAAACCTGAATCCGGCAGCCGTCGGTATCGCGGTTGAGAATCTTGATTTTGGATTCTTCCTGAACACGGGAATTGAGGGTGGCCTCTACGCACTCTACGCAACCGGTGATGCGGCAATTGTTGGCCTGTCAGGCCTTTCAGCTAGCGGCACAATTACCGTGCAGGCGAACGTCACGGGCGGCCAGGAAGTGGACTTTGGCGGCGATCTTGGTGTAGTGGATTTTGGGACGGATGCGGAGCTGTTCAGTTTCCGTGGCGAGGGTCTTGA
>JBJHBN010000116.1:0-6826 GCA_050485505.1 Opitutales bacterium
GTGTAGTCTGTGACAATTCGCAGACTGCGCGCTGCCAACAGGTGAACTATACTTAATTAACAAGACACAGATTTATGAAATGTTTGCGTACAATCACAAGCGCGTTATTGGCGGGGTCAATTGCCTTCGTTGCAAATGGGCAGGATAATGATGAGCAAATATTCGACTTGGCAGAATTTCGAGTAGATGCCCGGTCGGATGTAGGCTACCTTGCCACTAATTCGGTATCCGGAACTCGTCTGAGAATGGAGATCCGTGATTTGCCGATGCCTCTGGAGGTGATTAATTCGGAGTTCATGCGGGACACCGGTGCCACAAATTTTGATGAAGCTTTGGCCTATTCATCAGGAGCATTTGTGAGTCTGGCGGATGCTGGAACTGGCGGCGGATCGAATCAGGCAACCGCTGTTGATCGGTCTCCATCAGCTTCTGCTGGAGTTGGAAATTTTCGAAATAATGCGATCTCGATTCGAGGGTTTAATGTTCCTTTCCAGCAGCGGAATGGTTTTAGGATTGGTGGGTTCATTCCTACTTGGGGCGTCAACCTCGGCGGAATTACGGACACAGTCAGCATGGAGCGTATTGAGGTTGTTCGCGGGCCGCAAGCCCTCCTTTACGGAATCAGCGTGTTGTCTGGAATAGCGAATATTCTTCCAAAATACCCTTTGTCTGAACAGCGTCAGGAGTTTTCTGTTGCGACAGGGAGTAATGGCTTCGTTCGTGGGACTGGAGATATAACTGGGCCAACATTCGTGGACAACTTGAACTATCGTGGATTCTTTGCGCTCGAGAGAACAGGACACTGGACAGACTATCGCTTCGATGAAAAAGACTACTTTGGATTCCAATTGGAGTATCAACCAACCAGGGCTGTTACCCTTTTTACGGAGATTCAATATGCAGATCAGTTGGTGAGCGGAATAGGTGCACAAACAGTTCGTGATAATATTCCTGAGGCGCATGGGCGGAATCAGGACTTCAGGAACCCATTCAACGAGTATGTTGAGTGGGCGCGTGATCCCGAATACGGTAACCAGCCTTCGTCTTATCGCTTTACAGGTCCCGACACCTATTATTCACGTGAAGAGTGGAATGTAATGTTCGATGTCGAAGTTCGTCCTTTCGAAGGCCTTACGCTCAAATCCGGGGTCTTCGGTGGAAGACAGGATATAGAGGAGTTTACGGTGCGTCCGGCTACAGTTACGACCCAGGAAGGTTCGTTTAATGTGCGTAATGCAACTCAGTCTGGATTAATTGATGAATCGCTGGTTACGGTGTTTCCTCATCCAGATGATCCGAATCCAGCGAATCCAAATCCACTCACCACAGACTATCGATTGCTTCGCTATTGGTGGGTTAAAAACCCGACCAAGGCGGACAATATACAGTTTCGTAATGAGCTAAGCTATCAGTGGGAGTCGTCGATGTTTGGTCAGAATGTACGTCACAGTATTCTTCTTGGACGGCAGGATATTCAGGATAAGATTGATTTCACTAACAGGAATGAATCTTTTGCGAATGTTTTCTGGTTTCAGAACAGCTTGGACCTGCAGCCATACAGTGTTCGGAATCTGTTCAATTATGAACCGATACGCTATCAGGGTGAGGTGCTGGCGCAACCGGGAGACGATTACCTTCAAACTCGTCTCTGGTTTACTGGGCATTATGGTGTATATAGCGGTCAATACTTTAACAATCGGGTAACACTTATTGCTGGGCTTCGTCACGACCGGTACAACACTTGGGAGGCCTATTATGATCGTGTGTCATGGAGAGCAGACACCGGCGTTGATCCGACCCGGCCGGAAACCTTGATAAACCCAAATTATGATTTTGATCAGCCAAATCAACTTCTGGGCTTTGATCAATCCCGGCCTCCACGTCACTTGTTTGACAGTGCTCAAACCGAAACAACTCCAACGCTTGCTTTGAGCGGGCGAATCAACGATTCGCTTTCGGGCTATGTCATGTATGCGGAAGGAGTATCTCCGAACACCGGACAGGTTGATGGTGCTGATGTTGCGATTCCCGCTGAGAGGACGAAGAGTCGGGAGATCGGTATTAAGTTTGACTTCTTCGAGCGACGGGTTTCGGGGACAGTTTCAGTATTCCAAATCAATCGTGAGAATGCTACTTGGGATTATGTATATGCTCCCAATCCCAAGAACTGGGTTACAGGATCCGAATTCCAGCGTCAAGGAGGGGATCCTAGCCGACGCTTCAATCCTCGCCAGGTAGATGATGGCACAGGGCCAATTTCCTATGGTGTACATCAAAAGTACTTTGATGAGCGCGGCATCAGCTATCGCCTGATGAGAGATCCGGATACAAACGAATTATCCAGACCTGACGGTATCCTTGGGGTGACCTCTAATGCGCAGACCGGTGAGCAATTTATCTGGCTCGATTATGCACGGTTGGATGAGTCGGGCATGAGGGAAGTTATGGATGCTGCTTTCAACGACATCGTGAATGTTGAAGAGTTCATTCCTATCCAGTATCAGCGCCAGGATTCTCCTGGGACAGGCGGAGTCATCCTTGGAAACAATCCTAGTAATGGAGCCAATATCGAGGGCGGAGGGCGGAGTTCATACGTTACTTTTGAAGATGAATCCAAGGGTATGGATCTTCAGCTGATTCTTTCCCCTAGGCCGCACTGGCAATTTATCGTAAACTACGCCTACATTAAGCGGGAAACAACCTCGCCGTTTTATTTGGCGGATGCACAGGACTACGAGACAGGGCAAAGTTACGGAACTGAATACGAACTCTGGGTTTACTGGCTTGGCCAAGATTCATTTGAAGACCCGACAGATCCAACTACTTTGGTAGACGGCGGAATCAAGGGAACCAGTTTGTACATGGGGGCGAATCATTCGGCTTCAGTTTGGACGAAGTATACTATTCAAGAAGGTATTCTACAGGATTTGGGACTGGGAATGGGCATGATCTATACAGGGTCTGCCCAGACATCGGTACCGATTGGGAGCCGGGAGTTGCTGGCCAACCCATACCGTACTCCCGATCGTCCTGACCGCTTCCGCTTCGATACAGCTTTTTCTTACCGCACAAACTGGAGAGAGTATGAGCTGAATTTTCGGCTGAACGTCTACAATATATTCCAACACACAGCTAGCGAAAGCTTTGCTTACTACACGAACGAGGAAACTGGCGGTCAGGAAGTTCGTAGGAGCCGGGCCTTTTATGCGCCTCGCTCATTCCGACTCTCTGCTTCGATCAGTTTCTGATAAATAGAATCTCTCCCTAATTGAAAAACCAAAATCATCAAAACATGAAAAATCTATTATCTACTCTTACTCTAGTAACCCTGCTGCCAATATTTGCTTCGGCAGATTGGCAATTGGTGCGGGATTTCAATGACGGCTCGTTGGACGGCGTCAATACAAAGGACACGAACCATAGTGAACAGCATGACACCATTGGGGTTATTGATGTTGTCCCTAGGCCGTATGACGATCAAGGAGGTATGGCTTTGGCTACTTCAGCTGGATTTGGCCTGTATAACGACTATCATGTGTGGCTCTCGATTCCTCCTATTGCTGATGGTGCTGATGGGACCGTTTATATTGAATTCGCGCAATCTGATCAGTCGAATAATACAGCTTGGGGCACAACGAATGTAGCCAATCCTGGGGATAATGATGCGCGCTGGGGTAATTTTTATGCGCTAGTTCGATCAAACTTCGGCGAATTTGACGTTTATGATTTCAGCGGATATGTGAACACTGGGAGTCTGGCAGCTCAGACGTGGTATCGGATGTGGTTTCATGTCGACAACCAGCTTGATGAGCTGACTGTCTATATCCAAGGTGGCGAATGGGAACAACAAACAGAGGTTTATACTCAAGCTATTTTCCGAAATGAAATATCGGTTGATGACATGGTGAACTTTCTGATTATCCAGGCTGCTGGGAATCTCACCAATCCTACTTCAGGTCAGTATGTGTATTGGGATAACTTATTCGTCGATACTACTGGCTTGAACCTTAGCGATCCGGAAGCCGGTGAGCAGCCAATTATCGAGGACAATCCATTCGACGACCTTGTAGCAGATGGATGGACCGATCTAGGTGACTATGGCGACTTCTATGGATTCCAGGAAGAAAGTGGCTGGGCGTATAATTTCTCTCTTGGATTTGTTAATACAGATGAATACCCATGGTTGTATTCTTCTGAAATTGGTTTCTTTAGCTTTGTTGAAGGAGATTATAAGTCTGAGGAAGGTATTTACCTTTTCGCACCAGAGCATGGATGGTTGAATGTGGGTGTAGGGTATTGGTCCTCTCTCTGGCTTTTCGACGACGGCAACTGGGTTGATCTTAATAACTGATTGATTTCAATCTATCGAGATCACGTCCGTGGGCCTCAGTAAAGCTTATGGCGTAAGATATGCCCTACAGAGTCGCCAAGTACTGCCAGAATGTGCTTGGCGACTTTTTGTGTCATTGCTTCTCATTCATATTATATTCTAATGAAATCTATTTTCTCTTCTATCTCTTTCGTTTTTTTAAGTTTTCTGTTCTCAAATCTTCAGGCCCAACAATTAGTGGATGATCCTTATCGCTACCCAGTTTCTTTTGGTGATCGGACTCTAGAGCTTGTGGATTGGGCGCAGATACCGGATTCCACCAGTATTGGCGGTGGAATGGGTCATGCAAGGATCAATA
Source organism: Opitutales bacterium (assembly GCA_050485505.1). GTDB lineage: Bacteria > Verrucomicrobiota > Verrucomicrobiia > Opitutales > Oceanipulchritudinaceae > JAFIGG01. The sequence continues at coordinate 4,689 of JBJHBN010000116.1, forward strand.
TAATGAGGGCTATCCCGAATGGAAGACTGTATGTAAATGACCAGCGGGGTATCATCTATGAGGTTGAACAGGGACGCGTGATTCCTTTCCTGAATGTTCGGGAACGTTTACCCGATTTTATTGATTCTCCTGGCTTGGGTGCGGGTTTGCACGCGTTTGCTTTCCATCCTGATTACCTGGATAACGGCAAACTGTATACCGTCCACACCGAGCCTTGGAATATTGGTGAAGCTGACTTTAAAGGGCCCAGTACTTCACCTGCGTCCGGCGGGGTTCACGGGGTGGTTTTGGAATGGACCAGCCAGACGCCTGGCTCGCGCCTGTTTTTGGGTGATTTTCGTGAAATCATGAGAATATATTTTCCTGGTACTCTTCATGGGCTCCAGGAAGTTGCATTCAATCCCAATGCTGCACCAGGCGATAATGACTATGGAATTCTATATGTTTTGGTAGGTGAGGGACACGCTTTTCAGCGTGGGTATTGGCAAGACCTGCAGCGGTTGGACAGTCCTTTGGGAACTGTTATGCGGATTGATCCTAGCGGGAATAACTCATCCAACGGACAATATGGAATTCCAGATGACAATCCTTGGCTGGATTCAGATGATTCGGATGTGATCACTGAGCTCTACGCAATAGGTTTTCGCAATCCTCATCGCATAACCTGGGATACGCAAGGGACTGGGAGAGCGTATATTGGAGATATTGGTGAGAATTGGGTCGAGGAAATCAACCTTTTGCAGGCGGGCGCGGATTACGGGTTTCCACATCGAGAAGGCACGTTTGTTCTTCAGGCAGACAATCCATCACAAAATGATCGTATATTTGAGCTGCCAGAAAATGATGCTGAGTTTGGCTACACTTATCCGGTTGCCCAATATATTCATTTTCCCAATACGAGCAATGCGATTGCTTTGGGCGAAGTTTACAGGGGAAGCTTGTTTGAGGAACAGCTAGGGGGATTGTTATTATTTGGTGACCTTTGGCAGGGCCGGGTCTTTGCGGTGCAAGAATCGGAGCTGGAGCAGGGCCGAGTGACTCCCATCGAAGAGCTGCGTCTGCGCCTTGACGGTGCGCCTTTGAATTTCAGGAGTTTCTTTGGCCGACGCTCGGATATGCGTATGGGTATCGATAGCGACGGGGAGCTTTACATTTTTACTAAAACCGACGGAATGATCCGCAAGCTTGTTGGAGCTGAGCGCAGGGGCGCAGGCTTGTTTGAAGGGCAAAGAGGCCCCCGACGGATTGCAGGGCTGGGGTGGGTGAATGATGCTCGCTTTCCATGGGTCTATTCGGCCAGATCTGGTTGGAATTACCTTTTGTCTGAATCAGTGGAAAACCTGTGGATGTTCAATGCTCAGACCGAGCGTTGGCTTTGGACTGAGAGTGCAATTTATCCTTGGGCTTTTGATCCGGAGGAAGGCTGGATTCTGATTCCGGCAGGTGATTGAATGCCAGCATCCGGATAGTTTTCTGGATGCTGGCAATTTTGCCGCGTCAGAGCCAGCTTACCAAGCTCTCTCCGGCTTTTGTAGATCGAGCTGTGTTTGGAAAGACCATCAATTTGTTTAGGGGCCAGTAGCTTGAAAACGAAAGGGATATTATTTTTTGTTTTTGCTGCTACATGGACATTAAATTGCGCAGATACTATTTCTGATATTGAGGATGCTCAAATGTATAAAAGATATACAGTACAATGTATTGACGGTCCGATTCAGATCGATGGCAACTGGAACAAGTCTCGTTGGCAGAAGATTGATCCAATCTCGATTGATCTATACATGGGGGATGAGCCTGGCCATCTGCCCAAAACTGAAGCTAAACTGGCTTGGGACGATGACTTTATCTATGCTATTTTCCGTGTTGAAGATCGATATTTGCGGGCAGTGGCAACCGAGCCTTTTGGCAAAGTATGGCACGATAGCTGCGTGGAGTTTTTCTTTGCTCCCCAGGAAGATCTTACTGAGGGCTATTTCAATCTAGAGATCAACTGCATCGGTACAATTCTGATGCGGCATCAGCAAAACATGGGGGAAGCCCGCCGAGCGGTGGATACCGGGGATCTGAAACGCATTCAGTTGGCGACTTCGCTGCCTAGAGGCTCTGTGATCTCAGGGTCAATCGGTTTGCCTCTAGGC
>JBJHBN010000117.1:0-6747 GCA_050485505.1 Opitutales bacterium
GATTTGGAAAATATGAATGGTGACGGTTCGTCAATTTAGAATTGGGGAGTGTTTTCTGTTCGTTATCTACTTAATGCGTGCAAAAAGAGTTTCTTACGGAAAATTTGAGAATTATGGCGAAGAACACTTTACTGAGATATGAGTAGCATGGATATTCCTGACAAGTTTGTCATTTTGCATTGAAAACTGGACCGATCCAACGGAAGATACCCTCCATTATGGAATATTTGCTGGAAGAGGATTCTGAAGATCCTGGTGGTTGTAGACCTGAATTGTCAGGAAGCGCCGGTTTGCCATGACTGAGTTATTCATTGCGATCGGACTAACGCTCGGTATTTCCGCCTTTTGCTCCTTATTAGAGGCCTTTCTGCTCAGCACAACCATGGCGGAAGTGGAGTCTTTCAAGCGGCAGCATCCGCGTTTGGGTTCCCTGTTGGAGCGGTTTAAGCTGGAGCTCGATGAAACGAGTTCAGCGATACTCACCCTTAATACCATCGCAAATACAGCAGGAGCAACCGTGGTCGGAGCATTTGCAGCAAAGGCGACCGCGCGGATAGATGTCGGCATTGTATCCGCAGGCATGGTTTTGGGGATTCTTATCTTCTCAGAGATTCTACCCAAAAATCTGGGAGTTGCCTACCGCAAGAGTCTACAACCCTATTTGATCTATCCGCTGGCTTTTGTCCGTTTTAGTATGAAGCCCCTGTCGGGGGTCGCAGGCGTTGCCTTGCGTTACATTATAACGAAGGAGGCCCCCACTGAAGAAGAGCAGGAAGAGGAAATCCGCATGCTTGCGGAGCGGAGTGCGGAGAGTGGAGTTCTGAGCGACAATGAACGGGACTTGATTGCCAATGCCTTGAGTTTGGATGATGTCTCAGTGGACTCATTGATGACACCGCGAACGGTGGTTTGTTTTCTGCAGGAGGCGCTGACTGTAGACGAGGTTTGCCAGGACCTTAAGAATATCCCTTTTGCCCGTTTGCCCATCTACAACGATACAATCGATGACATCACCGGTATCGTCCGTCGACGTGACATCCTTCAGGCTTTCAGCGAGGGACAGGGCGAGCAGAAATTGCACGAACTGAGGCAGGATGCTTTATTTCTTCCCGAAACGGCTTCAGGGCTCCAAGCCTTGCAGCAGTTTATGCGTACGCATCAGCAGATCGCGCTGGTTGTTGACGAATACGGCTCGACTGCTGGAGTTATCACGATGGAAGACATTGTTGAGCATCTGATCGGTCAGGAGATTTACGAAGACTCAGATCTTGCGGTTGATATGCGTGAGTTGGCCAAAAAGCGTGCCGAGAAGTCGCCTCCGGTCACTCCTGACCCGCTTGTTGAAGGGTCCGCGGATGAGCCTGAATTCTCTAAATCTACTGTTGAAGGCAAGGAGCCGGATGAAAATCAAAAGAAATCTGAAAAATGAATTTTTCGACTCCGCTTGCCCATTGGGTTCATGACCTGGACCCGATCCTGGTTCAGTTTACTGAAACGATTGCGATCCGCTGGTATGGCTTAGCCTATGTTGCCGGCTTTCTAGTAGCACTGGGCCTGCTGATAATCTATGAGCGTCGCGGTCGCTCGAGCCTTAACCGAGCGGAGCGTGAAAACCTGTTCATTGCCCTGGTGATTGGTGTCATGGCTGGTGGGCGCTTCGGTTATGTGCTGCTCTATGACACCCAGCGTTTTCTCGGCGATCCGTTGGTATTGTTCCGTGTATGGGAAGGTGGCATGGCGAGCCATGGTGGTTTTATTGGCGTGGCGCTGGCGCTGGCATGGTTTTGCCGTCGCTACGATTGGTCTTATCGCGCCCTGGGCGACATAGTGGTGACCCTCGTCCCAGCCGGCCTCTTTTTTGGGAGAATCGCCAATTTCATCAATGGTGAACTCTGGGGCAAAGTATCGGACGTGCCTTGGGCCGTTGTTTTTCCGCAGAGTTTACCAGGCTATCCTGTGGAATCGATCCCAGCCCGGCACCCCTCGCAGCTCTACGCCGCATTTCTGGAGGGATTGGTGCTTTTTCTATTTATCCAGTGGCGCTTCTGGCGATCGGCGAATCTGACCCGTTATCCTGGGCAGATTGCCGGTGAATTTCTGGTCGCTTACGCCGGTCTTCGCATCATCGGCGAGGTCTTTCGCGAGCCAGACGCCAGCCTGATCATGGGCATGAGCCGAGGGACCTTTTACTCTGTGTTGGTTGCATTGATCGGGCTTGCCGTCATCCTTTGGGCGCGCAGCGCCCGCCAGCCGTCCAATTAGTTACCCGGTTTGCCCTTTCAGTTTTCTCTTTTCCACCTGTTTTAATCGTCAACCTGCATTGCAAATATTGCATTCCCCGGCCCGACTTGCTCAGCCCTTCGCGGCTGCGACGATGCGTTGGTAGATTTCATCTACAGGCAGCTGGTGGATTTCGCTGGGCGAAAGCCGGTTCGCATAGACTTCCGGGAGGCTGTCCAAATTTTCGAATAACTGCAGCTGCCGATTCGCACTGACATCGTCGATACGGTCGACCGGAGTGAACAGGGGCACTTTGTTCAACACTTCCGGGTGTTCCTTGATCATTCGGCGGATGGCACTGACGGCTTCGCAGAAGCGATCCAACTCGCTTTGAGTGTAGCTCTCGGTTGGTTCAATCATTAGGCCGTAGGCCTCGGGCCAGGCAACGGTTGGCGCGTGGAAGCCGAAGTCGAGAAAGAGTTTCCCGATACGGGTGATCGCCAGTGCTTTGGGCACACCTGCCTTTTCAATTCGTTCGAAGTCCTCGTCCTCAATCGTGAGAATGAACTCGTGCATTCGTGGCGTATTGCGGGCCTTCGAAGGCAGGGTCGGGTAAACTGGCTTCAGCTTCTCGTAGCAATAGCGGGCGGACAATACGGCCATTGCAGTCATCCGCGGAACCCCTTCCTTGCCGAGACGAGCCAGATAGGCATAGGCCCGCACCTTATGGGCAAAGTTCCCCCAATGGCGGTGGAAACTACCGATACTCTTTTCGGGTTTGACTGGCGAAAAGCGGCCCTCTGCATCCTTCACTATCAAGTGGCCTGGAAGGAACGGAATAAGCTTTTCACTGACTGCGACGATAGCGTCGCCTGGACCACCGCCGCCGTGGGGGATGGTCCAGGTCTTGTGCAGATTGTTGTGCACGGCATCGACGCCCATTCGGCCGAGATCGCACCAGCCAGCAATGGCGTTCATATTGGCACCGTCCATGTAAACGAGGCCACCCGCTTCATGCACCTTGTCGGCTACCTTGCGGAACTCCTTTTCAAAAATTCCGCAGGTGTTCGGATTGGTAATCATTATCCCGGCAACCCGGTCGCCAAGTTGATCAAGGCGTTCGCAGAGGTCTTTGTAGTCAATGGTGCCGTCATCACCGGATTTCAGCAATACGATGCCGCTTGGATTTGCGCGGTCCTTGCCGGATTTGTAGCCTGCCATTACTGCTGTGGCAAAATTGGTACCGTGGGCAGAGTCTGGAATCAGCACTACGTTGCGGTGCCCTTCACCGCGCTGGCGATGGTAGGCCTGAAAGAGCTTAATTCCAACCAATTCCCCCTGAGCACCCGCCACTGGCTGGGTTGTCACTCCAGGCAAACCGGTTATTTTCTTAAACCACTCCTGGATTTCGTACAGGATCTCAAGACAGCCTTGCGCGGAATCGATGGGGGCTTGAGGGTGCACGTCGGTGAAGCCAGGCAGGTTGGCCGCCCAGTCATTCACGTAGGGATTGTATTTCATCGTGCAGCTGCCAAGCGGGTAGCAACCGTCGTCCGGACTAACATTAAGCGATCCCAGCTTGTCGTAATACGCGGCAATTGTTTCCTGTCCCAGATTCGGCAAGCCCACCGGTGTTGCACGCGTGCGGTTTACCGGAAGCACCTGTGCGGTATGATTCGCAGCAGTGCCCGTAAAGTTGCAGCGTGCAAAGAAGGTGATCAAACGGTCGAGGTCGGCTTCACGATCACTGAACGAAACCTTGAGCAGATTGCGGCCACCACGGATACGGTCCGACACATCGACGCCGATGTGCAGGCCTTCTTCACAACCCTTGCGAATCCAGTTGACTACTGGTTCTTCGAGTTCGAAAACCACCTCATTGAAAAATGGACTCGCTGGGAAGGCCAGCGCTATTCCGGGCAGAGCGGTGAGACGCTCTACGGCGGCTTTTGCCTTCTCCCGTCCGGCTTGAATGGCTGCTGCCATGCCGTCTTCACCACGGGCGAGCACTGCGGCACCCGCAAGCGTTGCCAGAAAGGCCTGATTGGAGCAGATATTGGATGTCGCCTTGTCTTTGCGGATATGTTGTTCCCGAGTGCTCAGGACCATCACCAGACAGTCGCGGCCTTCCAGATCCTGTGCTTTCCCGACATAGCGGCCCGGCGTTTGCCGAATGGCATTTTTACTCTCCTCGTTGTGGCGAACGCCAAAAAGCCCCAGGCCGGGACCACCAAAATTTGGACCGATTGCAAGGTGCTGCGCTTCGCCCACCAACATGTCCACACCTTTTTTACCAAATGCAGTTGGTGGTTTGAGTCCACCTGTTGAAAGGAGCATTGGATCGACCACTGCGACGCTCTGAGCAGGACTGTCGGCAATCAGGTCAGTAATGGCGTCAACATCCTCCAGCAGTCCAAGGTTGTTGACTTGTGGGAACACAACTGCAGCCAACTGGCTGTCCAAATCATCGATGCGGGTCTTCAGGGCCTGGAGATCAAGTAAACCGGTCTCCGGATGGACCGGACAGGTGGCTATCTGGATCTCGGTGTCTTCGCTTAGAGTGCGGATAACTTCAAGGTCTCCAGGGTAGATGTTTTCGGCAACGAGGGCGACGTTTGCCTTGCGGCTTATTCGGATGGCAGTGCAAATTGCTTCAAAAATAGCGGAAGCGCGGTCATAAAGGGAGCTGTTGATCGCCTCGAATCCCGTCAATCGACTCATCACGCACTGATAGAGCCAGTGGCTCATAAGGGTGCCCTGCGAGCGTTCCGGCTGGTAAGGTGTGTAGGCCGTCGTCAGGTTGCGGATCGAGGCAACGTGCGGCACGATCGCGTGGACTTCATAATCCGGCAGACCATCACCTATGAAAGAGGCGCGAATCCTGTTTTTCTCTGATATAGTTTCCAAGTGCTCGATGAGCGCGTCATATTCAAGCTCATCCGGCAAATCGGGCTGCTCTACGAAGCGGCAATTGTCGGGGATATGACTGTAAAGGTCTTTGAGGTCTTTGGCGCCAGCGGTATCCAACATGGACTGGATGTCGGAATCATCCGCCGGAATGTAGTGGCGGGTCCGTTCCCGACTCAATTGGTCAGGATTATATGGCAGAGGGTTCTTCAGATTTTTCAGACTCATAATGGAAAGGATCTAGTGTCCGAAAATGTCGTTGGAATGCAATCCTGAGTGGCTTTTTTCTCGGGAATCCTTTGCCTTTCTAGTCATGAATCGCAAGGAACGCGCAGAATTTGTTTTAGAGAAATTACAGGGATGGATGCCCGAGCCTGGCATTCCTCTGAATCACAAAGATCCCTACACCCTGTTGATTGCGGTTTTGTTGTCGGCGCAATGTACGGATGAACGGGTCAATCAAGTGACACCAAAACTGTTTGTTTTGGCCGATACACCGCAGGCAATGGCGAAAGTTCCTGAGAGCTCAATTCTCGAGATCGTTCGCCCCTGCGGATTAGGACCTCAGAAGGCCAAAGCCATTTCCAAATTGTCGCAGATGCTTGTGGATTTCCATGGAGGCAAGGTGCCTGCAGACCTGAAGTCACTGGAGGCATTGCCTGGGGTCGGGCATAAAACTGCGCAGGTCGTAATGGCGCAGGCCTTTGGCGTGCCATCCTTCCCGGTTGATACCCATATCCATCGTCTGGCCCAGCGTTGGGGCCTTACCAATGGACGCAGTGTGGTGCAGACAGAACGCGACCTGAAAAAACTGTTCCCAACATCGCATTGGAACCGCCTGCACCTACAGATTATTTACTACGGACGGCAGCACTGTCAGGCACGGAAAAAATGCGATGGCAGTGCGAACGGCTGTGACTTCTGCCCGCTTTTCAACGGAAGTCGCAAGAGTCCTGTGAAGACTCGAAAATAAAAAAGCGCTTCCCGGTTAGAGGAAGCGCTTTTTGAGAAAAGGAGGGAAAAGACCGGGCGATCTTACATCATGCCGCCCATGCCGCCCATTCCACCCATACCGCCCATGCCACCCATGTCAGGGGAGCCGGATTCCTTCTTTTCCTCCGGCAGGTCGGTGATGATAGCTTCAGTGGTCAGCAGGAGACCGGACACGCTGGCAGCATACTGCAGGGCGCTGCGGGTCACCTTGGCTGGGTCAACAACGCCAGCCTTGATCAGGTCTTCATACTTTTCAGTGGCGACGTTGTAGCCTTGATTGCCGGTGCTCTTGAGAACCTCTTGGACAACCAGACTGCCTTCAACTCCAGCATTGAAGCAGAGGTGGCGCAGTGGCCATTCGACGGACTTGCTGACGATCGTGGCACCGATGGCTTCGTCACCTTCGAGCTTGAGGCTATCGATCGCCTTGCGGGTGCGCAGCAGAGTCACGCCACCACCGGGAACGATGCCTTCTTCGACTGCTGCGCGGGTCGCATTGAGGGCATCATCGACACGGTCTTTCTTTTCCTTTACTTCGATCTGAAAATGCTTTTAAACACCAAAAATACTTTTTTTTTTTTCTTCTAAAAAAAAAAACTACGCTACCTTTTCTCCACTTGGTGACTG
>JBJHBN010000118.1:0-6742 GCA_050485505.1 Opitutales bacterium
GCCTTGGACCATGAAGCCAGGGATCACCCGGTGAAAAATCAAGCCGTCATAAAATCCGTCTTCCACATAGCGCAAAAAATTCGCAACCGTGATGGGAGACTCGGATTCGAACAACTCCACAACAAAGCCTCCCATGCTGGTCTCAATCTCGACCTGCGGACGGTCCACCTCTTCTGCGCTGGGCAACTGAACCGTTCGCCATACCGGAACATCACCGGGCCGGAACAAAACCAAGTCATCTTTGCTGCGGCAACCGCTAAACAGAATAAGGAGAATCGCACTGAGGCATAAAATCGTTTTTCGGGTCATTGGTCGGGCATTATCCGAGAGAGTGCAGCAATTTCAACCCAAACATTCCTGAATCAAAACACGCCGCTGACAGAGGTCTCACCGGAAGGCCAGGGGGCGCCCTCCCCCTCAGGCAAGCTCCAGCCGACCCATCGCCGCATTCCTGAAGTTAAACCAGGACTGGCTCTATTCCGGCTTTTTCGAAGTCAAAAGGGGTCTTTGCATTGTCCGACAACGGGTAGCGATATTGCCTCCCTTCGTAATTCCGTATCACAATCTCCTCATCATTGATCTCTTCAATGTACTCTGGATTAATCGGCACCTTGCCACCACCTCCAGGCGCATCAATGACAAACTGAGGCACGGAATACCCCGTGCTGTGACCGCGCAACGCCTTGATGATTTCGATCCCCTTGCGCACGTCAGTGCGCAAATGCCGGGATCCCGTGATCAGGTCGCACTGATACAGATAATAAGGCCGCACACGCATCATCAACAGACGGTGAACCAAGGACTTCATGGTCTCCACATCGTCGTTGATCCCCCGCAGCAGCACACTCTGATTGCCCAAGGGCACGCCAGCAAAACTAAGGCGTTCACAGGCCTGGGCCAGTTCCTCGGTACACTCCTTGGGATGATTCACGTGAATGCTCATCCAAACGGGGCCGTGTTTGCGGAGGACTTCCTGCAGTTCCGGTGTAATCCGCTGTGGCAGAAACACCGGCACCCGAGTGCCAATGCGAATAAATTCGACATGCGGGATCTGACGTAAACGGCCGAGCAGGTAATCGAGTTTTTTATCCGACAACAACAGCGGATCCCCGCCGCTAAGCAGCACATCCCGAATCTCCGGATGCTCCTCAATGTATTTGATGGCGTTCTTAAAGTTGGGATGAAAATCGTAACCCTGCGCGTTGGAAACCAACCGACTGCGGGTGCAGTAACGGCAATAGGCTGCACAGACGTTCGTTACCAGAAAAAGGCAGCGGTCAGGATAGCGGTGGACCAGGCCGTCGACGCCCATCGCACCTTCCTCTCCAACCGGATCGAGCATTTCCTCGGGGGACACCTGCATCTCCTCGCTCCTCGGAATCACCTGACGACGGATCGGGCAATTCGGGTCATCGCGATCAATCAGATTAAAAAAATACGGCGTAATCGCCAGTGCCAGCTTGCGATTGGCAAAGAGGCAGCCCTCTTTCTCTTCCTTCGTTAAAGTCATGTAGCGCTCCAGGTCCTCCACCTTGGTCAGGCGGTTGCGGAGCTGCCACTTCGAGCTGGCCCAATCCTCCGGTGATACATGAGACCAGAGTCCCTGACCGGTGTGCCAGTTTGCGCGCGCGTCTTGCGGATACATAAAAGTGATTGAGAATTGAAATCGTCGAAAAGACTAATTATCTTGATATCTTCATATATTTGAATTTGTCAATAGGTGTGCCAAATAATTCTGATAACGCAACAGAGCTGGACCTGGACCTTCTAGCCCGCCAGCTATGGACCATCGGAGATGTCAACCGTCTCCGCCTCCTCGAACTGTTGCCCGACTCCCCCGACTGCGAGCACAACAACAATGTTTCCCAACTGGCCGAAAAGCTCGGTCTGAGCCAACCCTGCGTCTCCAACCACCTCGCCCGCCTTCGCACTCTGGGCATCGTCCGCCACCGCCGCATGTGCCGCGACGTCTTTTACTGGATCGACCGCGAAGTCGCCAATGAGATTGTCAGCAAGTTGCAGGACAGTTTTAAGCGTTGAGACGGCCCATTCGGCGGAACCGCCGGCGGCGCTTCCCTACCAACCCAGTATCCGATCCTGTCAAAAAGGTAGGGCGGCCTCGCCGAGGGCGCCGCGAGTATTAACCTCCAACAACCTTAACCCGTTCGATTCAATTCGCCATACGGCATTGCGAAACCAGCCTTCCTCGGGCAGGGCTGGGCGTTCCAGAGAAATGTGGGCCGGATCGGAGGCGTTGATCCAGAGAATCAAGCGCTCAGGAAATAAAGGGTTCCTCAGAACTGAGTAAACAACGGTGCCTTTCTCCCGTTGGACCCAGTCATCCAGATTCAGGTCGGCGGCGGTTCTGTTGTGCAGGGTATTTCCCAGGATTACGAGGTTCTGATCCAAATCTGTGAGCTCAACATCTGCCGCTACGCGGGCATTGGTAAAGTGCATGGCTTGCCAGGTCTGTTGAAATTCCGCCACCAGCCGCTCCATCTGCTCCCGGTCCGAATCACTGCCTGCGGTCCCCGACACTACAGTGAACCGTTCGGCAAACACGTCGAAGACGGTGGGCTTTTCTGAGACATTGCGTTGGGGTTCGTTGCCCATAAAATCCTTCCGATCCCGGCGCTTTTCAGCCAACAGCTCCACCAATTGACGCAACGCGCCATAATGCTCCGACCAGGTTTGGTGCACCCGCAGCAACTCAACCGGATAATCATTCGCTCTTGCCTCGTTGACAAACCGCATGGCCACATGCAATTCGCCGTGACCGGGTTCACCGCCATCATGGACTATTACAATAGGCGGTCCTCCGGTTGCAAAGATTGAATCGTATCCGTCCACCGAGTGCCGCCATTCCTGGTACGCCGAGAAGCGCCCAAAAGCACGTTCCGATGGAAAATTCCGCTCAAAACCATACATCGGATTCATCCAGCCGACGCCAGCAAACCGATCCGGCATCGCCGCAACCGCATCGATCGACAGACCTGCGCCGCTGCAGCCGCCGAGCAGGGTCACCCGATCGGCATCGATCCGGTAATGCCGCTCCACATCCGCCAACACCTCCCGCAAATGAGTCACTTCACAGGGTTGTCTCGCCAAATTGTTGCGAAATCCGCTCCAGAGGAGGGCAACCTGACTCTCCTCTGCAATGGCAGCCATGCGCTCGGCATCGACAATATTGGCCATGTAAACACTGCGGATAAAAGGTCGCTCTTCATAGGTCCGCGCAGGCAACAACACAACCAAGGGCATTGCTTCGCCAACGTCGGCATCGTAATTGGAAGGCACATACAAGCGATAGGCCTGATCCTGGCCATCGATGGCCGACAAAAACCCGCGGACCTGCAGGCCCTTTGCATGCGAATAGGGATCGGCTCCCGCCTGATATTCGCGATCAATCCGCTCCAGTTCAGAGAGTGTATAAATCAGATTCCTCTCTGCCTGCCAGGACCGATTATCCGAATCCAGCATGATGGCAATGCGCCCAAGCAGCACCCTTAGGTTCGCATCCTGAAGGGGTTCGTATAGATGGCGAGCCTGCTCAAGTCTGGCAGCGGCGCCCTCCCAAAGGTCACCAACAAATATCCATTCGTAATAATCTTCTTCACCGGCTGAGACAATAGACCTGTAAATGCCTTCATCCAAAGATTCAGGCACAACCCAGGACTCGCCGACTTGAGCAGTGGTTCGGTGTACGATTTCGCCACTACTGCATTCCAAGCGCAGATCCAATTGGGCTCCGTCAGGGACTCCACGAGGACTTAGGATCGGGGCCGAAACGACTGTCGCTGTTTCGCTACGGGTTTCGGCCAGAGGAAAAACGGCCTGGGACCAGATGAAGGACTGGAGGCTTCTTTGCTCTGCCAGAGCATTGGCGATGGCGCCCGACAGGCTGGGTTCTACGCGAACTCTCAGGCCCCAATGATGGCGAAGGCGGGGGATCTTGAACAGCAGACGGTTCTGACCCGGCTGCAGATCAACGCGGATTGCATCGTCATAAGGGAAAAGGCTGCGACTGACGGGTTGCGCATAGACCTGCTCCCCGTTCAACCAAATCACCGGACCCGCGCTGGAGGCAACCAGCAGATAGACCGACTGCGCCGCCTCGACTTCAATGGTCGTCTCTGCATACGCAACTGGCTGGACGGATTCACGTGAAGCCTGCATGCCAAACTGGTTATAGAAGTCCACATACACCACATCCCTCAATTGCAAATGAAACGCGTCTGGATGCTGGGCGACCAAACTGTCCACCGATGCCCGATCCAAGGCGGCCTGCAATCCGCCGGCGATCAGATCCCCCTCCTCCAGCCCGACCAATCCCCCCGCGTCGGCTGAGTAAGGATCGTCTTCGACATCCACAGGGAAAGGCCCCAGCAGGCTCCATTCGGTTAAGTCCCAGCCGGTATCGGTCGCCACGTCTTCACTTCTGCATCCGAGCAGAACCAGAGTCATTATCAGCGCAGTCAAGGCGCTCATCCAGGTATTTCCATCAATCTTCATTTGCATTTCGCTCCCGTTCGATTGTCTCCACCTTCACCATGCGACCCAGGCTGTCATACCCAACCTTTTGAACCTCATTTCTGCGTTCAACTTGCAGCAGGCGTCCGTCGTCACCATACACATACCGTTCGAGCACCTGACTGTCACCATTCTCAACCCGTTCCAACGACCCCATGCCGGCGCCTGCTCCCCGAAAGTGGAAACGCCGCTGAAGTCCCTCGCTTCTGAAATCGAGACGCCGACGCTGGGGATTGAATACCAGGACCGCACCTTCACCCGAGCCGTCATTCATCTCAATTCGATACCCCTTCTGACCGATCGACATCTGGAACGAACGCTCGTTCGCTGCCGATAAATAGACTGGTGCCGGCCAGCGCGAATCCCCCCGCCACCAGCCTGGATGCTCTTTCCAGCTAAAACGCTCTACCTTGCCATCTGCATCCACAACAGAATGAAGCAGACCCACTTCGTATTCAAAAATCTTCACATCCGCCTCAGTGTTCGTCCAACGCTGCAGTTGTCCGGTTTCATTCCATTCAAAGGCATGAATCGCCTCCTGACCCGAACGCAGCCGGATCGGCCGCCCACCTTCGTCCAGATCCAATTCCAAAACGGTATCTCCTACCACCCCACCAGCCGACGGCGCCAGGCGGCGAATCCAGGCGCCCTCAGTTTCGACCGAATACGTTCCCAGAACCGGATGGTGAATCGAATTCAATCGTCCGTCCCTATAGATCCAGCGGAGCCCATCGGTCGCACTTAGCTCAACCTGGCCCGGCCCCAGTTCCCGAATTCGCCAAACCGCAGCCGCACCAGCCGAGGTCCGCGCTGGCCCAACCAAAGCCCGCTCAAACCGGACCTGACGTCCATCCGGCAGCTGCCACAACCAATGATCGGGACCCGACAAAATCAAATACGACTGCAAGCCCGCCAAACGCCACTGCGAGCGCGGACGCTGGTCCGCGTCCACATCGACCCCATGCACCCAGGACGGCACAATCCCGATGGCCGCCAATACCGGATCCTCAATGATCGGATAGCGCACACCCGGGGTGCCAGCCAACCCGATCGGCTGAAAGGCCTTTTCAACTGCAGCCCACTCGGGCGAGTACCCAGGCATCCGCACATCGGCAGAGGCGCTGGCCACAGTCATCAGAATGAATGCTAATAACACTCGCGCCAGCCCAACGGTTGCATTTGCTGAGATCATTATTCGCTGCCCTTGGTTTTCATGACTGCTGGCCAGGCCGCTAGAATATCCTGTCCAACACCCTCACTGACCCGCACCTCAGCCCCCACAAGTGCAGCCCACTCATGCCAAGCGATGCCGATGCCCAGCGTATCCACACCCGGCAGCACGAGTACCCACTCAATTCCGACCGCAGGCACAGGCGGTCGCCCCTCAGGATGCACCACATACACACGTTTCACCCCCGTCGGAACCTCATTCAGTCGAACCGTCTGCTTTCCAAATACAACCCAAACCGTTGCATCCTCCGGCACACGCAAGCCCTCCCGAAATCTATCCTGTATCCAGACAGTTCCAAACGTCCCGTTATCCAACAACCATTCGCGAATCGCCTTCCCCGGAGAACGCCCCAAAACCGAAGTATCCGCCAACAGCAAGGCAATGCCAGCTTCAGCCTTCTCCTTCGATACTGACCTGTAGTCTATCTGAACACCAACATCGGTCGGAACGACCTTCAGCACAGAATCCTTATTCAGGATCAATCCAGCGCCCCAAAGCAGTAGAGACGCTAAAGAACCCGCCCCCACAGCCATTACCAGCGACGTCTGCCAAACCCTGCGCTGTATTTGCATGCTTAGCAGCAAAAGCAATATGCCCGCCATGCCAGGAATCACCCATAACCGCCAATCGATCCACAGAGTCGTGAACACATTGGCCAAAGCCCAGGCCATGACAGAGCCCCCTGCCCCACAAGCCAAGCAAGCCGACCAGCCATCACGTTTGCCAATCTGAAAAGACAGCAGCAGCAAAAACATCACGAGCGACAAGATCAGCACCAAAACCGGCAAACCGCGCTCCGCCGCAATATGCAGATAGCTATTCACCATCGTCGCGTACCCCTCATCGCGATCCGTCGGCTGAAACCAGTTCATATAACCCCTACCCGATTCACCCACTCCCCAACCGGAAAGCGGTGCCGCCGCCATCATTTGCAATCCCCCCTGCCAAAGATCCAGCCGATTCACCACCGCACCATCCGTC
>JBJHBN010000119.1:0-6656 GCA_050485505.1 Opitutales bacterium
GCTACTGGGTGGATTTACACCTGCTTTTTGCCGACCATATATCGATTAAGGAGGCCCACGAGCGGGCTACAGAGGTAGAGAAAAAACTCAATGCCGCCTTGCCCCAACGAAGTCGTGTGACAACCCACTTGGAGCCAAAAGAGGCGCACCGCCAGATCCACCCGGATCCGCACTAAACCTGCCATAAGACGCGAACTAAAGATGTGACTACCAAATTCTACTTAAAAATATGGTAGGAGTGGGTCAATTCCATCTGATTGAAGGCGGGCTTCCAGAAACCTTTGTCCTGCGCAAATTGAATCAGCTCGGGCGTGCTGTGCACGTCGAGTTTTTTCATCAGATTACGGCGGTGCGACTGCACAGATGATGCACTCAAACCAATGATCTTGCCAATTTCAGAATCGGTGAGGCCGCCGCCGACAAAACTAAGCACCTGAGACTCACGCCTGGTCAGGATTTTTTCAAAGGAGAATGGCGTCTGGCGCATCGCGGAAATAGTCTCCCTAAGCACATCCGAATAGTAGGTCTTGCCAGCGGCAACCAAAGAAATGGCTTCCTTGAGGGTTGCGGTGGTCTTGGCAGTCTTGTCGACAAAACCGTGGACCCCCAGTTGATGCAGTTGGTGGAGCGTCGTTTGATCGAATTCCGCGGAAAGAGCCAACACCTTGCAGCCCTGAATTTCCTCAATAACGGTCTGGGCCACATGCAACCCGGAAAGCTTGGGAATAAGAATATCCAGAATAACCAACTGAGGACGCAGCCTGCGGCAGACCTCCACCGCTTCTACGCCATCGGAGGCTTCACCTATAACTCTCAGGTTTAGATCCTGCTCCACCACCTGGTGGATGAATTCTCTAAACATCGCCTGATCTTCAACAATAACGACCTGCATGACTGTAACACTGCCTGTGTCGACGAAACTATCCAGCGGGTCGAGCCCTTTGGCAATGATGAAAATAATCCAGTTCGATGCAAAATTCTCAAATAACTTAAGACTATCCTGAAAAATAGACTATATTGCAGACATGAAACGTCTCATCGCCCTGTTTACTATGTTTATTCCCTCATTCCTGATAGCCAATCCGATCGAAGTCGGAGAAAAGGCACCGACCGTTACCGTAACAACTCACACGGGTGAGCAGTTGGATCTGGCTGAAGCTTACGCCAAAGGGCCCGTGCTTATCTATTTTTATCCTCGGGCGGAAACCCCCGGTTGCACCCGCCAGGCCTGCAACATACGCGACAACTTTGACGCCATTGAGTCCTATGGATTGACCATTCTCGGTGTAAGTCGTGACTCGGTTGAGAAACTAGCCGAATTTCAGAGCAATCACGAACTGCCATTTACTCTCATCGCCGATGAGGACAGGGTTCTCGGTGGCGCGTTCAAGGTGGGAAGCTGGATGGGCATGGCTTATCGCCGTCAGACCTTTTTAGTGGTTAATGGTGTCGTCGCTTGGCGGGATCTGTCTGCCTCCCCTGACAGCCAAAGCGAAGATGCGCTGGCTGCCTTACGCGCATTGAATTGAGTTTCGCATTGCACCGATGCTTATACGGGGGTTTGAATTCGAAACATGTCCGTAGATCTCAGAACCCTGGTCCAATTTTGTGACACGCGCAGCCGCCGCACGGAAGTTGCAGACTTCCCCGGGGCCGAAAACGGTCTTCAGATTGAAAACTCTGGTCAGGTAAAGCGCATTGCCGCTGCGGTGGATGCCGGTTTGCTGCCTTTTCAAAAGGCCGTGGCCGCCGGTGTTGATTTTTTGATCGTTCATCACGGGCTGTTCTGGAACCCCGTTCAGCCACTCACCGGCTCCAATTACGCGAAACTGAAGACGGCTATAGAAGGCAACCTGGCCGTCTACAGTTCGCACCTGCCACTGGATGCACACCCTGAGATTGGCAACAATCGACTGTTGGCAGATGCTTTGGACCTAACCGTTGATGACTGGTTTCTCGAATATGAAGGCACCCCGATTGCCGCCATTGCTGGCGGATTGGAAGACCGGGAAGATCTAAAGCAGCGGCTGCACAAAACCTTTCCAACAGGCTTTCAGGCCATCGAATTCGGATCAGCGGATATCCGCAGGGCAGCAATCCTAACCGGCAGTGGACGAAGCGCCCTGGCGGCTCTGAAACAACAGGGTGTGGATACTTTGATTACAGGCGAATTGCGTCAGGAACATTTCAACTATGCTCAGGAACAGCAGTTGAACCTTTACACCTGCGGCCACTACGCCACGGAAGTATTTGGAGTAAAGGCGCTTGCCGCCGAGTGTGCGGCTAAATTCGGGCTTGATTGGAGCTTTATTGCCACCGATTGTCCCTTGTAAGCGCCAATGAGTGATTCACACAAGGAACTGGAAGAGGGCAACCAGCTGCAGCTGGATTTTCTAAAACTTCGCAAAATCGCATCGACGGATCAAGCCGTCGTACCGGTAGTCGTGCAGTGCGCCGAAACCGAGCAAGTGCTGATCGTTGCGTATGCCAACCGCCAGGCACTGGACGAGAGTCTGAGCAGGGGAATCGCGGTGTTCTGGAGCACGAGCCGTAATGAACTCTGGGTCAAGGGAGCGAGCAGTGGCGATACCCTCAAGCTTGAAGAAATCCGGGTGAATTGCGAGCAGAACTCTTTACTCTATCGCGTGCGGCGCAGCGGTGAAGGATCCTGTCATACACGGCGCGCCGATGGCCGAACTCGCAGTGGTTGCTACTATCGCCGATTGCATTCAAAAGGGCGATTGGAAAACCTGGAACCGTGAGTGACCGATTTTAATCTAACTTTCCGTAAAGCTTAACAGACCATTGTTTTTCGGCAAACTCAGCCTATATTAGGCCATAATTTATGAATTTCTTAGTATAAACGATGGTGAATTCGAGAGAAAGTCGAGGCTGTGTGCTCGTCGTGGAAGACGATCCAGAGGGGCTGTGCTATTTCGAGACCAGTTTACGCACTGCGGGATTCCAGACCTTTACCGCGAAGAGTGCCTTCGAGGCGGAGCAAACCTGTCAAGTGCAGGGCTTCAATCAAATTGATGCCGTCTTGACGGACTTTCGGATGCCAGAGCGTACTGGCCTGGAATTGTTACAGTGGATCCAGGAGCAGGACCCGAGCCTCGCAACCGTAGTCGTAACCGCCCAGGGAGAAAAAGAGCTGGTCAAGCGGACGCTGGATCTGGGTGGCGCGGGCTTCCTGGAGAAGCCGATTCTTCACAAACCTTTGGTTGAGGCTATGGAGCGGGCAATAGACAGAACTCGTAGACAACGCCGCGTCCTCAGTTCGGCCCGAGCTCTGGATGACGCATCGATCGTCGACCACCAGCTGAACAGTCATATCCCGGATTCACTGCGGGACCGTTTTCGCCTAAGTTACCTGCACCTACATAAGATGGGCGGATATTTCATCAATGTTTGGACGGTCGAGGATGCCAACCGTCTGATGATCCTCGTTGGTGATGTTTCCGGACACGACCTTCGGTCAGCCTACTTGGCGGCTTATTTCCAGGGAATTTTCCGAGGGCATGTCGAGTCGGGCAGCGCATTGGAGACCAGTTTGCATTCCTTTAACAACCAGCTCATCCGTGAGGCTGCGATCGTCCCTTCGACGCTGGCGATGAGCTGGTTCGAGATTGATTACGCGCAGCAACTGCTCACCGTTTACAATTGTGGGTTTCCACCTTTTTACCTCAGCGATGCCGACGGAGTTGTCCGCCGCGGACAACTCGGAACCCACCCGCTCGGCTGGTTTGAGAATTTACCGCTTGCAAAGCAGGAAGTTCCGCTTGAAAAGGCTACATTCCTTTATATCTTCACTGATGGGGTGGTCGACTATGCGGACCAGCTTGGGATTGATCCCTTGAGTTTAGCCTACCGGCTTTCACTCGGGAAGCTTCCAGCAGGCGATGCAAATCAGCCCCCTCCGCCAGATGATATTCTTTGCCTTACCTATCAGATTCAACCCATTATATCCGTGAATAATATTTTTGAACCCATCATTGATGAGCAGTACTCCGGTGCTGAATATGTGCATGTTGACAATCTACAATCCGTCTGGCGGCGCAGTCTCCAGTATGCGCTGGAAGAAGATTTGATCGGCGATCGGCTCTATGACCTACTAATCTGCATTCGCGAAGGCATGTTGAATGCACTCATTCACGGTTGTGCGGGTTCTTCCGAAAAGTTTTGCCACTTACTGATCAGCTACAATCGATCAGCGAATTGCGTGCGGGTGCGCATTGATGATCCAGGCAAAGGGCACAATTTCAAGATTTCTGAGCGTTTACGTGATTTGGACAATTTGCCGGAAGGCCGGCAACTCGGGCTAGGTATTGTTCAGCACTTGAGCGACGAATTTAATATTGAGAACAAGGGCACTTCTCTGGTTTTTGATTTTTATGTCACTCCTGAAGAGGCTCCAGCAAACTGAGGTTAACTAAGGATTCAATCTAAAGGGACGATTTTATGATTACGGGACAGTTGGACGGGCGTAAGCGGCGGTTAAAAGTGGAGGTCAAATCTGAGTTGACCGGAACATTGGCGCAGCCTTTGCGAGAAGGTATTTCGCAGATCAAGAAGCAGCATCCCGACGATGCATGGGATGCCTTGTATCTGGATGTTAGAAACGCACGGGTTATCGACTCGATGGGTTTGAACTGGTTGCTGGCAGAAAGCCGGTCGTTGCGGGAGAAGGACAAGGAATTTGTCATCCGTGTTGCCAGCCCGGCCATTAACAGGGTGCTTGAGTTTGCCCGTTTCGACAAAATTGCCGTGATCAAATACCGTCGCCGACGCCAGTTGCGCTAGAATTGTCCGCTAGGTAATGAGTGAGTTTGTCGATGGCGACATTCTCCATGATCAGTTTTTTTATGAGAGGGATCTTGTCTTCATCCTCCGGCTGGGTTTTCACGGTCATGGAGTGAATTTGCGAAGCTACCTTATAGCTCTCCTCATTGCAGATCACCACAGGGATATCTGTTTGTGAGAGCATTTCCATGAGATGGGGGGAGGGTAGAATATTCCGTGTAAGGACAATACCCGACAGGATATGCTGCCTATTCAGCCCTGCGGCTGCAATGGCAAGCAAGAGGACATCTTCACGGTCCCCAGGTGTAATGATCAGGACACCCGGCCGTATATATTCGAGTAGCCCCTGAGGAGTCATCGCACCGACCACGACTTGGGTAACACGGTTGTGGCGACCAATCTTCTGGGCATTGAGCCAGCGCCCATTAACCGTTTCCACAATCTGGCTCATATTTGGAAGGGCCAGCTGCTCCTGCTCGGGAATCAATCCAAGCAGAGGCACACCCATACGCTCCAGAGCTTTTGTAGTATATTTACGGACGATTTCGATTTTGTCCGGCTGCACCTTGTTGAGAATCGCACCGATCACTTCCACCCCATATTTATCGAAAAGCGATTTATTCAGGGCTATCTCATCCACCGGTTTTCCAATCCCTCCGCGGGACACGATGATTGCCTTCGCCCCTAATAACTTTGCAACTTGTGCATTTGAGAGGTCGCAGATGGCACCCACGCCGGCGTGCCCTGAGCCTTCAATGATAATTACATCTTTTTCGTAGGCAGCCCGGTCGAAAGCTTTCACAATCCGGTTGACCAGCTGAGGATGGGTCTCGCTCGGGTTGTCCAGAAAACGCCGGGTAAAGGTTGCGTCGATCGCAACGGGACTCATCGCTTCAATAGGTGTTCCAACCGGGTAAATCTGATCAAACAGGTAGGAGTCTTCATCGACCATCAAGCCCTCTATATCGATAAAACGCTGACCAATGGGTTTGATATAGCCAACCTTGCTATAAACCTGCTGAAGAGCCGCATACAAGCCGAGACAAGTGGTTGTTTTGCCATCATTCTGCCGCGTCGCAGCAACAAACAGACGCGGCGTCATGCTGTTTTTCGGGTTGGTCAGCAGATCGTTTTCAGATTTCATGAAGTGCAGCCTTAAGGTGTGGAATCAAAATCAATTGCTTTGGCCGTAAAGAAATTTCCGGTCAATGGCCTGGCAAGCAGTGATTACTGCTGTACCATAAACATCGTAGGCATGCGCCCCGCGGCTGATCTCGGCACAGGGTCGGCTCAGGCCCACAATGATCTGGCCGTAAGTCCGTGCACCAGCGACGACCTGGATCATCTTGGACGCAATATTTCCCGAGTTCAGGTCCGGGAAAACCAGAACGTTTGCGCGCCCGGCCACGGGAGAACCAGCCATCCCTTTCTGCTCTGCGACCGCCGGATTGAGGGCAGCATCGAGCTGCAGCTCCCCATCCATTTCAGCATGAATATTCAATCCCTGGGCCCGCTCTTTGGCGAGGGTCAGCGCTTCGCGGATCTTGCCGATTGAAGGGTGCACCAGTTTCTGTGCGTTGGTCGCGAAACTGAGAAATGCCACACGCGGGATTTTATTCGTCAGGTGGGATGAGATATGTGCGGTGGAAACAGCGATGTCTGCCAACTCCGAAGCGTTGGGCTCGGGGATGACGCCACAGTCCGCGAGAAACAAGATGCCATCCGTGCCGAAATTCGGATTCTCCTGATCGAGAATCATCATCGACGAGGCGGTTTTGACGCCCTGTGCTTTGGGCACGATTTGGAACAGGGAACGCAGTCCGCTTGAAGCGGTGAGCGTCGCACCGCCAACG
>JBJHBN010000120.1:0-6640 GCA_050485505.1 Opitutales bacterium
TGCGCTTTGGCGACTGGTTTGTCCTACTCTCCGGCTTCCTTTGCTGGCCTCTGATACGGACTTTTCTGAAAGATCGGGAGAAGACGACGTAGGTGCAGCGGTCCCCGCTGCACGGCGCGGCGATGGGGAGTGCGTTGGATTTGGCTCCGCGTTCGGGGCGACCGCGGCTACTTTTTAGGATTCCCAGGTTTCGATGTCCTCTGCCAGGTCGTCGAGATCAGCTGCCTCGGATTGCGGATCCTTTTTACGGCAGAGTATGTCGCTGAAGTTGTCGGTTTGTTCCAGTTCAATCTGTTTGAGACGGGTTAGTTCCAGCAAAGCCAGGAAACTGGCGACAATCAGGGAAGGGTTGAGGCTGTCCTCATCGGCAAACAAGTCGGTAAAGCGAAACTCTGTGCTCGTTTTGAGGCGAATCAGGATGTTTTCCATGCACTCGGAAACGGTTACGGTTTCGTCGTGAATCTGGCCGACAACAATCTTTTCGGACAGTCGTCGCAGAACCCGGTTGAATACATTCCACAGTTCGATGCGGTCCACCGGGCGGAGCGGGCGCTCCGCAGGGGGCTCGTCGCGGTTGTTCCATTCGCGGGCCAGCAGGTTGCTTGCGTCAAAGGAAAGACCCTCCAGTTGTTTGGCGGCCTCCTTGAATTTTTTGTATTCGAGCAGCTGTTGCACCAGTTCCCAGCGCGGATCGACGCCGTCCTCGTCCTCTTCGTCGTCCGGTTGCTTTAACTGGTCGTCCTTGGGCAGGAGCATGCGGCTTTTGATAAACATCAGGCTGGCGGCCATGACAAAGAACTCGCCGGCGATCTCGATCTTCATCGCCTCCATGTTGCGCAGAATCGCCAGATACTGGCGGGTGATCTGTTGGATTGGAATATCGTAGATATCGATTTCGTTCTTGCGAATCAGAAACAACAGCAAGTCCAATGGACCCTCAAAAACCGGTAGTTGAACCGAATGGTCAAAGGTCTGGATCAAGGATTCGCGCGATTCAGCCATAGTGTATCAGAAGTTCAGAAGGTGAATGCCCAGGCCAAACGAAGTGCGGGATTCGCGGATATCACCCGAGTGGAGTGAGAAATAAACCTCAAGTTCCCACACCCGGCCGAACGAGCGGCGAATTGCGTAGCGCTGGCGCGTGAAACTCTCGGTGCGGGCATTGTAGCGAATCGACGCGCCCAGAAGGTATTCAGGGCTCAGCTGATACTCGAGGTCCAAGCCATAGAGCTTGATCGATCCCCGCAGGTAGTCGGCAGTGATCCGTGCGCGCCAGGCGTCGCCACTGTAAAGACTGAGCAACAGGCGGGAAGCTTCAAGCTGCTGGGATTCGGGGCGGTATTTCTGCTCGAAACCCAGGTCCATCCAACGCGCCGGGAACAATCGCCCTTCCAGGTAGAAGGCATCCCAGGACGGCTCTCCTGGAGATCGTGAGAAAACCAGATCCTGATACAAGTGAAACTCAGCCAGATCTCTGGGTAGGCCATCCCGGTCACGCGTTTGGATGCGATTCTCCCAGCCAAAGCGCATCAGGTTGAGGTCGTCCAATTGGTCCACATGCCGCAATTGGGTCAGGTCCAGTGTCGGCTTCAGCGGCGAATAGGTGAAAGTGTCCAGCGCCGGAATTCGATTGGCCGCATAACTGCCGCCGGGCAGGTAGCGGTATTGGATCAGCGGGCGACTCAGGTGGCGAATGCCATCGATCCGCCAGATGCGGTTGCTGTATTCGAAAAAGGCTTCACCCTGCATGGAAAGGTCAAAGCCGACTTCCCCCATGGCACGGTCGATCGATTCGGAACTTCTGGTTTGCTGAGGCCAGCTCGATGCGTAGTGGGTCCAACGAGCGGTCGCCAGCGGAGTGAAGTCCAGCGTGCCTGCGATGCGCATGGGACGCTCGACGTGGTACCAGCCGTCAATCCGGTCCCACCAGCCGTCCGGATCCAAATCGCGGTCCTGCAGGCTCCAAGGCATTGAGGGCAGGCTGATCGGTGTGAAACCATCGTCGATACGGACTTTGCGGTAGCGCCCGTAGCCCAGTGCGATATCCTGATAGATGCCCGTTTGGCCGATCTCCCTCGGGAGGCGGTCGATGCGCAATTCCGGTAGGCGCTCAGTGAGGTTGTAGGCCGTGTTGAGGGACTGGCGGTAAAAGGCAGTGAGAATCCAGTGATCCCAATGGTAGCGGGCTTCGAGAAAGTGGTCCGGTTCAGTGTCCCTGTAATAGTCGCGACTGTGAAAGTCGCGCATGATTTCCGAATCGCTGATGTAAGTGCCCTTGGCGGTGAGGTCGAAACTCTCTTGCCGGTGCTGGAGACCCCATTCGATCAGTCCCCGGTCTTTGCCGATCGCCTGGCCGCGGCGATCTTCACCCAGACGGCTCTCACCACCTTGGTCGCTGATATAGCCGGAGCGCAGAAAAAGGTCCGTGTGGCGGTCGCCTTCACGACGGTGAAAGGCGAGCGTAGGCCCGATCATTAAGCCTCTGCGGGAATACAATCCTATATTGGCACCGACGCCCCAGTTTGGGTCTACCGGATAGAGGAACTCGCCGCTGGCAAAGGCACCTACTGATGATTTGAAGCCCACTTCCCCAGTGGCGGACAGGGTTGGCGCACCGAATTCGTAGTCCAGTGAGGGCAGGGGAATCTGAAGTCCGCGGAATGGTGAGAATTGAAGTCCTTCTCCGGAAATCGAGTTTCCGGGCAGCCAGGTCGCCGACATGGCTGCAACGCTGGGAGAACCCGGTAGAGGTTCCCGGTAGTAGATGCGTGATCCTGAGAAATCGATTTGATCCGGATTCCCCTCAAAGCCATCGCCCTCGATGTAGATGGGCGGGTAGGCGGCGCGGTAGGGACCGGTGACCATGTGCCGCTCACTGGCATCGTAGGTCAAGGAATGGGTGACAAGGCGAAAACCTTGCCGGGTTACCCGGACGTTACCCTCGGCCTGAATACGGTTCAGCCGGCGGTTGTAGTCGATCCGATCCGCTTCGACCCGGACCCGTTCATCTTCATAGACTGCGTTGCCCAAGGCTGTCAGGAGTCCCTCGTCGGCGGAGTAGGAAATGGGCTCATCGGCACTCAGTTCGGGCTGGGGGGCTGCCGTCCGCGACAAGGCTGGTGGCCCAAGGCTACAGCTGACAAGGATGAGGATACTGATGAACCGATTCACGATTGCGCAGCATGTGTTCGCGTAAATTGATGCTCAAGTTTTATTTGGTCCAATCTAGTGGTGCGTTTGGAAATGAAATGTTCGAATTGCACGTTGACGATCAAAACCGGTAGCGGATAGACGACGCTCCTTCGGGAACAATCCAGCCAGGTAACCTACTTCGAGACGCTCCCGCGCACCCGCTACAATGGCCTTCAGGCAATTTCCAGATGCGCTCTGGGATAAAAAACCGCATTGCTATTTTGTTCGAATGTGTTGCCCTGAGTAACTGTGATTATCAGCAAAAAAGAACTCCAGTCATTCGTTGAGGCCTGCAATCATGAACCGCACAGTCTGTTGGGATTGCATTCGCCCGGCAAGGGTAAGGATCTGATTGCCCGTGCATTTCTCCGCGATGCGCGCAGCTGTGCGCTGGTGGATGTGGAAACCGACGAGCGTTTTCAACTGGAGTCGCTTGCGCCCGAAGGTTTTTTCGAGGGACGGGTGAAAGGGCGCAAAAAGCATTTTAAATACCGCTTGCGGGTTGAACAGTATAACGGCGAGATTCGGCAATTTTATGATCCATACAACTTTCTGCCGACTCTTTCTGATGACGACTTGTATCTTTTCAATAAAGGCGATGACCATCAGGTCTACCGAAAGATGGGCGCCCATGTGCGTAAGTTTGACGAAGTCCAGGGGGTTAGTTTCGCCGTTTGGGCGCCTTCCGCACAGAGGGTTTCCGTAGTTGGAGATTTTAACGGCTGGGATGGCCGTTACCATCCGATGCGCAGCCTTGGCTCTTCAGGCGTTTGGGAATTGTTTATCCCAGGATTGCAGGAGGGCATGAAATACAAGTATGAAATCCTCGACCGGCATGGTCACCTGCATTTGAAGACCGATCCCTATGGCTCCTTTTTCGAGTCGCCTCCTCACAATGCTTCGATCATTCGCAGTGTGGAACGCTACGACTGGCAGGACAACCGCTGGATGGAGCAGAGAGCCGAACAGGATTGGCGCGAAAAGCCGATGAGCGTCTATGAGGTGCATTTTGGTTCCTGGAAGCGCAGGGTTGAAGACGGAGGACGGCCGTTCACTTATCGGGAAATGGCCGAAGAATTGACCGTATACGTCAAGCAAATGGGTTTTACGCATGTCGAATTCATGCCTTTGGCTGAGCACCCGTTTACCGGCTCCTGGGGCTATCAGGTGACCGGCTTTTTCGCGCCGACTCACCGTTATGGCGATCCGGATGATTTTAAGTATCTGATCGATACGCTGCATCAGAGCGACATCGGCGTGATTATGGACTGGGTGCCAGCACACTTTCCGACGGATGCCTTTGCCTTGGCCCGTTTTGACGGCACCGCCTTGTATGAGCATGAGGACCCGCGCCAGGGATTTCACCAGGATTGGGGTACCCTGATCCCCAACTTTGGTCGGCATGAAGTCTGTAACTTTCTGATAGGCAGTGCACTGCATTGGCTTGATCGCTACCATATCGATGGTTTGCGCGTAGACGCAGTTGCGTCCATGTTGTATCTGGATTACTCACGCAAAGACGGGGAATGGATTCCGAACAAATACGGTGGCAACGAGAACCTTGAAGCGATGGACCTATTGCGTCGGGTTAACGACCTGGTCCATCAGTATCACCCCGGCGCCTTGATGATTGCCGAGGAATCGACTTCTTTTGGCGGTGTCACCAAGCCTACTGCAGACGGTGGCTTGGGTTTCGACCTGAAGTGGAACATGGGTTGGATGCACGACACGCTGGAGTATTTCCAGAAGGATCCGATTTACCGGAAGTATCATCACCACAACCTGACGTTCGGAATGATCTATCAGTATAATGAGCAGTTCACGCAGGTGTTCTCACACGATGAAGTGGTGCATGGCAAAGGTTCCATGCTGATGAAGATGGCCGCGGGTTCGATCACGGAGCGGGCAAATGTTTTGCGGGCACTTTATGCCCTCATGTGGGGCTGGCCGGGGAAAAAGACCTTGTTTATGGGTTCGGAATTCGGTCAGTCCGCCGAGTGGAGCTACGACCACAGCCTGTCATGGGATCTGTTGCAGTATAAGGACCACGAGGGCATTCAGCAGATAGTCAGGGATCTGAATGAGCTCTACAGCCGGGAGCCCGGTCTGGTTCATGGTGATATTTATTCGGATGGTTTCGAATGGATGAGCATGGATGATTCTGACAGTTCTGTCGTCGCATTCATCCGCAAGGTGCCGGACAGCAAGCAGGCCTTTCTCGTCGTGGGGCACTACACGCCGGTGACGCGTTATGGTTATCGAATTGGTGTGCCGCAAGCCGGTTACTGGAAAGAGGTTATAAATTCCGATGCCGACTATTATGGCGGGCATGGAGATGGAAATCTGGGCGGGATGGAAACCGAGCCGGTCGCCTGGCACGGCCGGATGCAGTCGCTGAAATTGACGCTGCCGGCGAATTCAACGCTGATCTTTAAGTTTATGGGTTGAGGAGCCGGGTAGGGCTGCCTCGCCGAGGCCGCCGCTGTTCCGGGAGAGAAGCTTGTGCCTGCTTCGTGACGATTTCGGCGAAACCGCCCTACGGTGTTGGCGGAATTTTATTCATTCATATCCTGAAATTTGTTCATTCGCAAATGGCCAGTTTTCCATTGCGCAGGGGTCGAATCGTGTCTGAATAGGGGTTTCCTTTGATAATTTCTCTCAACGATTATGTCTGATATTCAACGTCATCCGTTTCTTGAGGGCTTGAGCAAGCACCGCGGAGCGCCGGCGACCATTCTGGTCATCTTTGGCGCCTCGGGGGACTTGACTGCCCGCAAGCTGATCCCCGCGCTCTTCAATCTCTCTTTGGACGGCTTGTTGCCGGCGGATTTCCGGCTGATCGGCTACGGCCGCAAGCCCATTGAAGATAAAGCTTTCCGCAAAGCCGCGCGCTCGGCGATTGATGAATTCTCGCGTCGCCCGATTGACGATCAGGTCTGGAAAGGTGTGGAGTCTGGGGTTTATTACCACGATGGAGATTACAGCGACCCGAAGGCTTTCAAGGAGTTGGCCCAGCGCATCCATAAGATTGAGAAGGATGCGGGGCACGGCTTTCAGCTGGTCTTTTACGTTTCGACCCCACCGGGGGTGTTCGCGCCCATCGTTGAAAACCTTGGCAAGTGCGGTCTCGCCCAGCACAAGGTTCAGGGTGAGTTGGCGGCCAAGGTGATTGTTGAAAAACCATTTGGTCATGATCTCGACTCTGCGCGGGAACTCAATCAGGTCATTGCTGACAATTTTCAGGAAAAACAGGTCTACCGTATCGACCACTACCTGGGTAAGGAAACTGTGCAAAACCTGCTGGTAGCTCGTTTTGCCAATGCTATTTTCGAGCCGCTTTGGAACCGGGAATACGTCGACTGCGTACAGATTACAGTGGCCGAGTCGGTGGGTGTCGGCTCGCGCGGTGGCTACTACGACGAGAGCGGAGCACTGCGTGACATGATCC
>JBJHBN010000121.1:0-6626 GCA_050485505.1 Opitutales bacterium
GCCAAAAACAACGGTGGTGTAGCCTTTTTTTGCGTGTAAGCGGATCTTGCCAGCCACTATGCCCACATCTGGACAGGTGGCATCCTTGAAATCAATGCCCAGGCTCTTCAGGTATTTGCGTCGCTCGGGAGAGATCCCGTGAGCACGAACCACCAGAACCGAATTGTCGTTCTTCTCCAGATCAAGCTGAGTCTGACTCTGGTAGTCGCCGACTTCGCGGATTCCCTCATCCTGCAGGCGATCCATCATCTGGCTGTTGTGGATGAGCGGACCGTCAGTGTAAACCGGCGAGCGGCCGCGACCGGCGTATTCACGGGCTATATTGATGGCGCGTTCGACGCCCCAGCAGAACCCCGCGCTCTGTGCACGAATAACTTTCATGGTGATAAGGTTGCCTAATCTACGTGAGTGAGAATCGGAGTCAACACAGTCTCGTGGATCTAGTGGTCACACCACTAGATCGCGTCTGGAAATGAAATATTTGAAATGCACGTTGACAATTAAAACGTGTGGCGGAGAGACGGCAGTTCAGGTTGAAGCCTGTGCTCCAACAGGTTTAATCTGAAGGGTTGTTGGAGCCCGGCCTTCAGGCCGAACGCAGGGCCTTTCCGCGAAGAGACGATAGGCAGTTTCTTCGGGAAGTCACTGATTACTGAAGTTCTTCCTCAATACCGAATACGGCATGGGCATAATCCTTTGCTGAGAAAGGCTGTAAATCTTCTGCTTTTTCACCTAGGCCGACGTAGAAAATCGGCAGCTTGAGTTCGCGGTAAATACCAGTGACGGCACCGCCGCGGCTGGTGCCGTCGAGTTTGGTGACGATCAGTCCGGTGAGACCGAAGGATTCGTGGAAGACCCGTGCCTGCTGTATTGAATTGCTGCCGATACTACCGTCGACCACCAACCAGGCGTGGTGGGGTGCCGATTCATCGAGCTTGCCCAGCACACGGCGTATCTTCTGCAGCTCCCGCATCAGGTTTTCCTTGTTATGGAGTCGGCCGGCGGTGTCGAGCAGCAGCACGTCGCTGCCGCGGCCCTTGGCCGCTTGAAGGGCATCGAAGGCCACCGCAGCTGCGTCGGCTCCGTGCTGACTGGCTATCAGGGGCACGTTTAGGCGGTCGCACCATGTGCGGATCTGCTCGTTTGCGGCAGCGCGAAAGGTGTCACAGGCGGCCACCAGAGGCTGTTTGCCCTGATCCTGAAAGTTCTTGGCAAGCTTTGCCGCCGTGGTGGTTTTACCGCTGCCATTGACTCCGACCAGTGCAATGATTTCGGGTTTGTGCGCGAGCTGGTCGAGGCGGCCCTCGCTGCCCTCCAGCACCCGTTCCAGCACGCTTGCGCCAATGCGGGCGGCGTCGAGTCCACGCAGTTCTTTGTCCCTCTTGTAAGCCTCGCGTACAGCCTCGAGAATTTCTTCCGTTGTCTCGACTCCGAAGTCAGCGCTGTAAAGAGCTTCTTCCAGCTCATCCAAGGAGCTGGCGTCGATCTTGCGGCCGCCGAAGAGGCTGCCTGCCTTACTGAAGGCCTTGTAGAAAGTTGGTGTGGTCCGCTTGAGACCATCCTTAAATCGTTGAAACAAAGAAGCCATAATTAAACGCTGACTGTTGATTGCTTAAGCATAAAGACCGCTCACCGGAAACCGCCCGCGACCCACCGAAATCCGTCTATCGTTCAAACCTCCGCCTGGCGCAGAGGACGATTCAGGGTCAGCTTATACTGGTCGAGGATGCCATTGATAAACCGTTTGGCATCCGGGTTGGAAAAGCGTTTGGAAAGGTCGATGGCTTCGTTGATCGAAACGATGGGCGGAATGTCGCGCCGGTAGGACATCTCATAGATCGCCAAACGCAGGATTGCCAAGTCGATTCGGGCCACACGGTCGAAATTCCAGTTCTGGCTGTACTTTTGGATCGTCTTGTCGACGTCCTCCAAGTGCTCGAGTGCCCCCCGAATCAATTCTTCGGCAAACTGGTAGTTTTCACGCGCTTTATCGCGATCCTTGAAAAAGAGATCAATGTCGCGGTTGAGGTTCTCCGGCTTGTTGATGGACCATTGGTAGAGAAACTGCATTGCGGCCGTTCGGTTTTCGCGGCGCATGCTCATCGCTTCCAATCCTCCCCATCGTCGTCTTCATCAACTAAGTCGTCGATGAACGAATCCATTTCCTCGTAAAGCTGGCGCATTTGTTGGTCGGACTCAAAGGCGCGAGCCTTCAGGCGCCGGTTGAGTTCAGCCATTTCCAGAGCGGCCTTGGCGAATTCCTTGCCGCGGTTGAGTTCGCCCTCGCAGCGAGCCAAGGCCTGGGCGTCGTTGTTGACGACGACAATACCGTTGATCACTGGCACTTCATTTTCCTCTGCAATGCGGTGGAGCGCCGCAGCTGTGGACATTGCGATCATCTCGTGGTGATTGGTGTCGCCGGCCAGCACCAGACCGAGGCCGATCAGCGCATCAAACTCTTCCCCGAGCGCCAGCATTGAGCAGGCGTAGGGAACTTCATTGGAGCCTGGCACCCGCACAGTTTCGATGTCTTCCAATTCGACCCCTGCTTCGTCCAGCGTGGTCAACACGTTGGAAAGCAGCGCGTCCACCCGCTTTTGGTTATAACGCGCGGCAACGATGCCGATACGCATCCCAGTTCCGTCTACGATAAAATCTTTTGGCTTGTCCCTACTCATGTGCGAAAAGTGTTGAACGATGTTTCAGGGAACCGGCGGAGTCAATCCCGAGTTCTGATGGGGCTGAAGGGCAGGGTAGCGTCTGGGAATTGCCTGAAGTCCCTCGTAGCGGATACGCGCCAGCGCTTCGAAGTTAGGATCTGGCTGGATCGTTCCCCGAAAGACTTGCGTCTCTTCGCTCCGCTCCGCGTTTTAATTGTCAACGTGCATTTCAAAGATTTCATTTCCTGATGCGACTTAGTGGTCACACCACAAGGCTCCGGGAGCCTCGGATCGCTTGACCTTTTTCGGAGGGTTTGAGAGAAATCTGTCAGATTCCCTCAATTTCCTTCAAATGGCTATCACCAATAAACAGCGGCTGGATCTGATCGAGAATTACATTCGCGAGCAGAAATATGCCGATTTGCACACCCTCGCGACGACCTTCAAGACCAGTTTGTCAACCATTCGACGGGCGCTGAACGATCTGGAATCCCAAGGGGTGATCCGACGTCATCACGGCGGGGCGAGCTTGGTTGAGGAGGATGCCGGCGGGGGCTACGATTTCATCACACAGGATGACACAAACGCCGCCGAGAAGCATCAACTGGCTGAATACGTAGACAGCATGGTGCAGGATGGTATGACTGTGATGCTGGACGGCGGCACGACGACCTACGCGATTGCCAAGCTTCTGCTGCGCAAGCGACTTGTGGTTATTACGAATTCATTGCCGATTGCAGCGCTGTTGAATGAGGTAAGTGCATGTGAGACCATTGTTACGGGTGGTAACATTTACAATCGCCTGGGAGTGCTCTATGGGCCGACCTGTGAAGGTGTGATAAGCGAAATGCATGCGGACCTGGCCTTCATCGGTTGCGGGGGCATCACTGCGGATGGCATTTGGAACAGCAATCCGATGTTGGCCAGTTATCAGCAGAAAATGGTTTCGGCTTCCGGCTTCGCATGGTTTGTCGCGGACGGCAGTAAATTCAACAAACGGGCACTGACGCTTGCGGTACGCTTTGGTCCGGGAATGGGCTTGGTGACGACCAAACCCCCGCCCCCTGAATTGACGGCGAAGATCAAAGAGTCCGGGGCGCAGCTGAAAATTTGTTAGGCAACACACACATTCTCTCTCTTTCTTTACTTCTCAACTGATTACTCTCTATGGCAAAAACAACTCTTGCAGCAATTGATCTCGGCGCGACCAGTGGCCGTGTCATTGTCGGTACCTGGTCCGGCTCTGGCCTCGATTTGACCGAGGCCCATCGCTTCCCAAACGGATTTAGTGAATTAAACGGTTCAGCATACTGGGACTTGGGTGTGCTCTTTAAGGAGATCAAGACCGGTCTGTTGAAAGCCCGGGAGCTGTTTCCCGATCTGCAAAGCTGTGGTGTGGATACTTGGGGAGTGGACTTTGTGCTGACAAACAATGACGGACGCTTGGCTTTTCCGGCTCATGCATACCGTGATGTCCGGACCAACAGCGTTGTGGATGCCGTGCGGGCTCAAGGTAAGGACCGCTGGTTGTTCGACCGGTCGGGTATTCCCATGGTTAACTACAACACGAGTTTTCAGCTGGCTGAGCTTTTGCAGAGTTTTCCTGATTTAGGCCGGGTTGTCGATCAGGCAATGTTGTTGCCCCACTACTTCAATTTTTTACTCTCAGGTGTCGTAAAGTCTGAATACTCGGAAGCGAGCACCACTCAGTTGCTGAACGTGGAGGGCGATGCCTACTGTCAGGACATTTTTGAGCATTTTTCGATTCCCTCGGGCTGGTTGATAGAGCCGGAGCGCGCCGGTCAAATACTGGGACCCGTTCGTATTGATCCATTGCTTGAGGGCGTGCAGCTCGCATTGGTCCCCGGGCATGATACATCCTGTGCGTTCGAAGTCGTTCCGCGCGATGGGAACACCTTCATCGTCAGCACTGGCACCTGGATGCTGGCTGGGGCGATGTCGGACAAGGCCTTGCTTGGTGATGAAGCTTTTGAATCTGGTATTTCCAATGAGCGCTGTGGGGATGGCAGTTACCGACCGAATAAGATTCTACTCGGGTTATGGTTGTTGGAGCAGACCATTCCTTCCTTTGATAAAAGACCGCAGACAGATGCTGAGTGGGGCGCCCTGATTTCGGCGGCTGAAGAGCGACCCGATCCGGATGTTTTGCTGAATATTCGTGACCGGGACCTCTTTAATCCACAAGGCATGCGCGATGCAATTGACGGAAAGATTCGCAGCAAGGGCGGCACACCACCAGATGACCTGCCTGGCTACATGCGGCTGATCTGTGCGAGTCTTGGGGCCGGAGTTTGCGAGACCATGGGTGTTTTTGAAAACATCATGGCTAAGGAGTTTGACAATGTTGTCATTGTCGGAGGTGGATCCAAAAACCGCTTGTTGTGCCAGTTGATCGCCAATGCCTGCGGCAAAGCTGTGACCAGCTATAATCTGGAAGCATCAAGTGTCGGCAATATGGCGTATCAGCTTTTGGCGCTTGGTGAGATTGAATCCCTGAAAGAGTTTCAGGATGTGTTGAGGCCCTCGCTGAGTCCGAAGGTTTATAAACCGCAGTAATTGACGCTTAAGCACAAAAAAGGCCCGCCAGAAAAACTGACGGGCCTTTTGCTCTTTGTTTACTCTTATCAGACAGACAACTCTTAGAAATCCATGATCATGCCAACACTGACGAAGCGGGGATGCCCCGGGCGCGGTCCATGTGGGAGGCGGGAGGCGATGTAGTCTCGGTCGAGCAGGTTCTGAGCACTCAGAGTGAGGGCCAACTTCTCGTTCACCTGATAGCGGGCGCTGAGGTCGACCAGAAAATAGGCATCGTTTTTGCCAAATCGGGCATCCGGAATTGGGCTGTTGTTGGTGCCGCCAACTGGGTTGATTTCGGCCTCGGAGTTATTCGCTGAGGCGTAGGTTGATGGAATATAGAAGGTGTCCAGATAGACTCCGAAGCGTGACCATTCGATGCCGGCGCCTGCGGATATCTGGTAGCGAGCGATGTAGGGTAGACGGTTGCCTTTTTCACCACCTGCGAAGATGGACTCAACAGCGCCGCCGGAAGTCCCCGAGGCGCTGACATCGCTGCGGATGGTTGCATCAGTCCAGGTGAAGGCCAGTTGGAAGGGTGTGTTGACTTCCCATCCATTGACGCGGCCGGGGTCGTATGAGAGGGCCGCTTCAAAGCCATAGCTGCGGACATCGCCAGCGTTCTCGGTGTTGCCGGTGCCTGCACCGCCGATGTTGTCCGGAACAATCAGGTCACTGAAATCCGTGTGGAAGAGAACCAATTCTGCGCGGAGGCCCTGATTGTTACGGAAGCGCACGCCAACTTCACTGCCGATTGAGGTCTCCGCTCCAATCGGGTTGCTGGCATTGGTCGCCGCTCCTGGATTTGGCAGGGAAAAGCCTTTGTGCACACTGGCGAAGGCGACCCAGTTGGCATTGATGTCATAGAGGGCTGCTACGCCCGGTGCGAAAATGTCCAACGTGCCTTTGTTTTCGGCAATTACCTGGTTGAAGTCCGCTGATGCCGGATTCATGCCGCGACGCCGATCTGTATAACGGATGCGTTCGTAGCGGAAGCCGGGACTGACGGTCCATCGGTTCCAGGAGATGTCGTCGCGGGCATAAAAGGCCATAGCGGTTGCCAGCCCGCGGCGGTTGTCCTGAGTGCCTGGCTGGCGCATGGTTACATTGACCACGTTGCCATTGGCGTCGACTTCGTAATCGTCCTGTTGCTGGAAGCGATCCTCGTAATCTTTATGCAGACGCAGGCCTGCTTCGAAAGAGTGGCTGACCTCGCCACCGTCAACGCGGTGTTGGAAAACGGATTCGGCGCCGTAGGACTTGTACTCGCGGTTGTTGTTGCGCACCCTCCAAATGCCTGCTGCTTCTCCGCGCAGGACCCGCAAGGGCTCGCCTTCGGTTCCAGCAACTGCATTGCCACCGCTGTAG
>JBJHBN010000122.1:0-6620 GCA_050485505.1 Opitutales bacterium
GTGCCAAAGGTCACTGGCTTGCCGCCAGCCTTGCGCGCACCCTCAGCCGAACACTCAGCGAGTTCGTTGATGTGCATGTTGCAGGGCGTCAGGTCGCTCCAGGTCGAGCAGATACCGATTTGCGGCTTTTGGAAGTCATCGTCCTTGAAGCCCACAGCGCGCAGCATCGCGCGACTGGGTGCCCGGTCATAACCGTCAACCACTTTGGAAGAATAAGTGCGGGGATTTTGTTCGTTCATAAAAAGCGTCAAGCATGGAATTCAGTGACCGAAAGGCAAACTTGAAGTACAGTAAATGTGAACCCCCGTGCGCCCTCGGGACGAGCGTGCCTACTGCTTAGTTTTACCATTGCCATTTTCAGACGGATGGGAAATCAATTTGATTTACTCCTCTAGCATCAATGGGCACCGTCGCATATCGTTTCCTTTTGACCGCGCTGATTTTGGTTCTGCTCGGGGTTTCGACGTACTTGTTCCTGGCTCTGATGAGTACTCAGCGGGAGTATCAGGCATTTCGCGAACGGCATGCGGATGCGGAACTGCGGCTGCAGGTTTTGCGGGCAGAGAGGGATAAACGCGAGGCCTATCTGCGGGCCTTTCTCAATGACCCCGAATTCGTCGAGCGGGTGGTGCGCGAGCGGCTTGGCTATGTGGAGCCTGGAGAGGTATTGTTTCGTTTTGAGGATTGAGTTTTGAGTAAAAATCGGTGTTAATGTCTTATTTATGAACCAAGAGGACGATATGGAGAGTGGGTTTTCGATGGATTCCGATGCGCCGGGTGAACCGCGCCGTTCCGGCTTTGGTTGGCTTGGCCTGCTGGTGGGTGCAGCGGGCATTGCTTTTGCAATCGGTGCAATGGTCATGGCCAATTCCGCCTCCAAGAGCCTCGAAGCCTTTAAGGAAGAGCTGGAAGCGCGCCCGGATGGTACTGAAGAGATGCAGAATCAGATCAACAGCATCGAGGAGCGTCTGGTTAGCCTGGGAGCCGAATTGATGCGAATCAACCGTGGCAATCGCCAACTGCGCGACGAAGTGCAGAAAGCGGTTGAAGACCTTGGCCGCGAAGTGGGGCAGAACCGTCGCCAACTGAACGAAACCGTGACCAAAGTGCAGGAACTGGTCACGGCACTCGAAAACCGTTCGGCTCCGTCGCGAACAAGTACGCGAACCACGGCATCAACGACGCCCGCCACCACAAGCAGTGGTGATTCAGGGGGCTCGGGTTCAGGGGGTGATTCGTCGAGTGGCGAGCGGCCGGACGATGGCATTTATCGGATTCAATCCGGCGATACCTTAAGCGCAATTGCCTCCCGTTTCGGTGTCAGCCTCACCGAGTTGTTGAATGCGAATCCAGGGGTGAATCCCAACCGCTTGCAGATCGGACAGCAGATTCAGATTCCGAACGGGAATTGAGGGCGGGCTCGGCATGAAACCGCCGCAGGACGAACCTTCCTCTTGGGATCGTGTGCACCGCCGGGTCAAGGCGGATTGCCGCATTTATAAGGTATGGGAAGATCACTACCGCCATCCGGGTAATGGGAATGTGGGAGACTTTTACGCGATCGATGCGCCGGACTGGGTGATGATCTTGGGGATAACCCGTGAAGGCAAAATGATCCGGGTGCGCCAGTTCCGTTTTGGTGTAGATGACCTCACTTGGGAGCTGCCGGCTGGTATGATCAATGCGGGCGAAGATCCGGTGAAGGCGGGAGTGCGTGAGTTGCAGGAAGAGACAGGTTACGGCAATGGACGTGCGCGCCTGCTAGCGACGATGAGGCCCAATCCGGCACTGATGAACAACCGCATGCACATTGTTCTCGTCGAGGAACTTGAGAGGGTGGGAGCTGTCGAACCGGATGAACACGAGGAAATCATCGTGGACCTCCTGAGTCCTGCGGAAATGATGAAAGAAATTCGCGATGGTCGGCTCGATCACGCTTTGGTGGCGGCTGCCTTCTATCACTGGTTGATGGATCGGGGTTCCGTTGATTTGGAAACACTTTAGATGATGAAAAAAGGATTGATCGTAGGAACGAGCGATAAGGTCGGACTCGTTTACAATGAAAAGCACAGGGCGACACTTTCCGAGAATGTCGAGTGGCTCGGTGAACCACTGGAAGCGGAGGACATTGAGGCGGATCCATCGCTACTGAACGAGGTGGAGTGCATCTTTGGAACCTGGGATATGCCGGAAATGACGGAATCCTTACTGGCTGAAGCACCCCGGTTACAGGCCGTTTTTTACGGTGCTGGTTCGATTCGCGGCTTTGTCACGGAGGCTTTCTGGAAGCGGGGGATTCAGGTCACAAGTGCCTTTGCAGCAAACTCGGTGCCGGTGGCCGAGTGGACGGTGGCACAGATGATTTTAGGCCTCAAACGGGCCTTTCCTCTGAGCCGCTTCTACAACAAGTGCAAGGATATGGATTTGGCTCAGGCCGAAGCTTTCAAAATGCTGGGTCTTTATGGCAGCACCATAGGCCTGGTTTCCTACGGCAGCATCGCTCGCCTGGTGCGGCAGATGTTGCGGGCGTTTTCCGTCAATGTAGCGGTCTATGATCCCTTTTTGTCCGATGCCGAAGCAGAGCGCGAGGGCGTGCGCAAAATGGGCTTGAATGAACTGTTCGAGGAATGTGACTTGGTCTCTCTTCACACGCCCTGGCTTCCGGAAACGGAGGGGATGATCCAGGGGCACCACATCCGTCGGATGAAGGCACATGCGGTATTTGTGAATACGTCGCGGGGGGCAATTGTCGACGAGCCGGGACTGTTCGATGCTTTGCTGGAACGCCGCGATCTACAGGCCTTTCTGGACGTGACCTGGCCGGAGCCGCCGGCTCCCGACTCGCCGGTCTGGACGCTGCCGAACCTCTGGTTGACTCCGCACCTCGCGGGTTCGCTTGGCCACGAGTGCGGACGCATGGGTGAGTACATGGTCGATGAGTTTCAGCGCTTTCTCAAAGGAGAGCCGATGCGCTGGCAGGTGACGGAAGAACGATTCAAGACAATGGCCTGAGTATATGGACTATCTGGTCGGCGCAGTCATTTTGATTACATTGATCGGAGTGGCTGTGGGCCGTTTTCCCGCGCTGCACATGAACCGCGCCACTATCGCTCAGAACTGAGTGGGCGCTTCGAGATCGCTTCCGAGCAAACGGTGGCCGTCGAAGTGCAGCGGCCGCTGCTGCGCAAATCCCTGATTGCCGCCGCACTGCTGCTCGCCGGATTGCTGGGCGGCCTACCCATCGCTCTGGCGGCCATGCTGGATGCCGGTATTCCGCTGTTCACCTTCACTGCGGGTCTGCTGTGGGGATGCCTGTGGCTGGCTTGGGTTACGGGGTTGACCTGAAGGCCTTTCGTGGCATGTTGAGGGGTTTTCAGTCATGCGCACTTTTTACATCACAACTGCTATCGATTACGCCAATGGCAAGCCGCACCTCGGCCACGCCTACGAGAAGGTTTTGACGGACGTCATTGCCCGCCATCGCCGCCTTCTGGGCGACAAGGTTCACTTCCTCACAGGGCTCGACGAGCACGGCCAAAAAGTGGAGCAAACGGCACGCGCAAAGGGGATCGAGCCGGCCGAGCTGACGGATGGCATTGCTCCTCTGTTCATCGACCTCTGCAAGCGCCTGAATATTTCCAACGACGACTTCATTCGCACCACGGAAAAGCGCCATAAGGATGTTGTGCGCACAATCCTTCAGGACCTCTGGGACAAGGGCGATATTTACCGCGGCGAATACAAGGGTTTTTACTCGGTCCGCCAGGAGCAGTTTGTGTTGGAAAAGGAAAAGGATGAGGACGGCAACTGGCCGGAGATTTACGGTGAGGTGACGGAGATTTCGGAAGTAAATTATTTCTTCCGTCTGAGCAAGTATCAGGACTGGCTTATCGACTACCTGAACAAAAACGATTATGTATTTCCGCTGTTCCGCCAGAAGCAGGTCCAGGAGTTTCTGCGCGAGCCGATCAACGATCTCTGCATCTCACGTCCGAAAGAACGCCTGTCCTGGGGCATTCCCTTGCCCTTCGATGAGGACTACGTTACCTATGTCTGGTTCGATGCACTGATTAACTACATTTCGGCTGTCGGCTATGGCCAAGAGGGTTTTAACGACTACTGGCCAGCCGCTTTCAATGTTATTGGCAAGGATATCCTGGTGCCTTCGCACTCGGTTTACTGGCCGATCATGCTGCACGCTATGGGGATCGAGCCGCCAAAGTCACTACTGGTTCACGGTTGGTGGCACCTTGGTGGACAGAAGATGTCCAAGACAAGCGGTATCCAGATCAATCCGCTCGACCTGATCGATCAGTTCGGTGCCGATTCATTACGCTACTTCATGATCCGCGAAATGAATGTGGGCCAGGACAGCGATTTCACTATGGAACTCTTTCTGGGCCGCTACCAGGCGGACCTTGGTAACAACCTGGGCAATCTGGTTAACCGCCTGCTGAATATGGCCAACCGCCACTTCCCGCAGGGCTTGCCAGCACCGGAAGTGGAAGAAGATCCGGAAATCACCGTGCACAAGCAGTGGGAAGAAACCCGCAAGGCGGTATTGGCGGGTTACGATGATTTTCAATTCCATTCAGGACTTGAACGCACCTTCTTGTTTGTGTCCGTGCTGAATCGCTACGCGGAGATCCGCGCACCTTGGAAGCTGGCGAAGTCGGAAGATCCCAAAGACCGTGAAATCCTGCGCACTTCTTTGGCCACCATGGCCGAGGGCGTGCGTCTGGCCACACACTTCCTGCAGCCGGTAATGCCGGAAACCGCTGAGCGCATCTTCGGCCTGCTGGGGCAGCCCAACCCGGACCGCTGGGAAGGCCAGCTGGAGTGGTCGCCGCGTTTGACAGGCACTGTGCTGGGCGAAAAGACCATCCTGTTTCCACGTCCGGAAGTTCAGCTACAGCCTGAATGAAGTCGCTGCCGACCGATCTTCACCGCGAAGCGGGTCGCGAGGCCTTGCGGACCTTTTTGGAGGCCTGTCGGGATGAGGCGGAGGACGACGGTCATTACAAAATCGTCAGCATTAGCCTGGCCACGGGCTATCTTGATGCCTTGGCTGTATTGGATTCTATCTACGAACCCAATGTCTGGCATTTCTACGGCGAATGGGCCGGCCGCGGCGAGGCTATAGCCGGTGCGGAAGCAGTGGTGCTGGGTCAGTGGAGCGGTAAAGACCGATTCGTTCAAATGCGCGGCTGCGCGGATTCCATTCTCGAGCACACCATTGCGGTCGGCGATTTGGATGCAAGTTTTTCGGGTCCACACTTTTTCGCCGGATTCAGTTTCGCCGACACGGTTGAAGCGGATGCGGCTTTTCCGGCTGCGGTCCTGTTCCTGCCGCAATGGCAGGTTTCCGTGAGAGACAACGCCTTCACCGCGGTGGCGAACTGCCGTGTCGATGCGGATGCCGATCTCGATGCCCTGACTGATCGTATCTGGAGTGCCCGTGATAAGTTCAATCGCTTTAATTATGAGGACAGTCCCAGTGCGGCACCGGACAAACTGGAGATCCTTTCCCAATCCGACAACATCCTTGCACAGGGTAGGGAGTTTCAGGAGGCGGTTGCCCTCGCCCTCGATGAGATCGACCAGGGCTTGTATGAGAAAATTGTGCTCGCCCGCAGTCGCGATCTGACTTTTTCCGGTCCCTGCCGTCCGCTGTCGACCTTGCATGGCCTGCGCAGTCGCTTTGCCAACTGCTACGCCTTTTCTTTTCAAAACGAAACCGGCGATAGCTTTATTGGGGCCACTCCGGAACGCCTGGTGCGGGTAGAGCAGGGCAAGCTGGTC
This sequence comes from Opitutales bacterium, assembly GCA_050485505.1. Classification (GTDB taxonomy): domain Bacteria; phylum Verrucomicrobiota; class Verrucomicrobiia; order Opitutales; family Oceanipulchritudinaceae; genus JAFIGG01. The sequence goes on from JBJHBN010000122.1 coordinate 5,803, forward strand.
ACTGAAGCCATTGCCGGCTCCACCCCCCGAGGCAGCGATCCGGCCGAGGATGCCGCCCTCGCCAAAGGCCTCTTGGAAAGCGAGAAGGACCAACGCGAACACCGCCACGTGGTTGACTCCATTCTAAACCGCCTGCAAGCCCTTGGGCTTGAGCCCGAAGCTGCTTCCAATCCCCGTTTGCTCAATCTGGCGAATGTCCGTCACCTGTGGACTCCCGTCTCTGCCGATCTGCCAGAATCCGCCCATATTCTCGATTACGTCGCGGAACTGCATCCTACCCCCGCAGTTGGCGGTACACCCAGAGCGGCGGCCGTTGCACGAATCCTTGAGCTGGAAGGCCAATCCCGTTCGCTGTATGCGGGCCTGATCGGTTGGTTTAATCACCGCGGCGAAGGTGAATTTGCTGTTGCCATCCGCAGTGCTTGGGTCCGCCATAACAAAGCACGGCTTTATGCTGGTGCCGGGATAGTGCAAGGATCCGATCCGGAAAGGGAATACAGCGAAACCCAGGTTAAGATGAATGCCTTGCTCACTGCCATGGGCGGCAATCAGTAATGCAAAGATCCTCGAAGGTTGTAGCGGAACAGCGAAAGCGTTTCGTTGGTTCCCGACCACATCCTTCCAAAGGAGTTGTATGCCTTTTCGCTACAACGCCAAAGCCCTGCGTTCTGCCTGAAGGCCGGGCTCCAGCACTCATTGGATGAAGTCGTTGGAGCACAGGCTTCAGCCTGAACTTTCGTCTCTCCACTGCCTAAACCCTCGAAGGCTGTAGCGGAACAGCGAAAGCGTTTCGGTGGATCCCGACCACATCCTTCCAA
>JBJHBN010000123.1:0-5295 GCA_050485505.1 Opitutales bacterium
ACCCTGGCGGCCCTCAGCAGCTTCGCCAGTAGCGAAAACTGGACACTGGTCTGGGCCGATGAGTTCGATGTCGATGGTCAACCCAATCCCGACAACTGGGATTACGACCTCGGCGGTGGCGGCTGGGGCAACAGCGAGATTCAGACCTACACGGACAGTCTCGACAATGCCCGCGTGGAAAACGGACGCCTAATTATTGAAGTGCAACAAAATCAGGAAACGGCACGCAATGCCTACACCTCTGCCAGGTTGGTGACCCGTGGCCTCCATGCCTGGCAGTACGGTCGCATTGAATTTCGTGCCCGCCTGCCAAAAACAACGGGAACCTGGTCAGCAGTCTGGATGCTTTCCGAAAATGCCATCTTCGATGGGGCCTACTGGCCCGACAATGGTGAAATCGATCTGATGGAACACGTCGGCTACGAAGAAGATCCCCTTTTTCACGCAGTCTATGGCTCGGCGCCCAACAATATTCACGGCACCCTGCACACCAACATTCGCAACCACCTGACCTCAACAGGCCTTGGCGGCAGCACCTTGGTTGCTGATGCAACCGAGAACTTCAACACCTATGCCATTGTGTGGCTGGAAGACCGAATCGAGTTCGAAGTCAACGGCGTTGTCTACAACACCATCCTCAAATCCCAGCAGATACCCGTGCGTAACCCTCCAGACGATATCAGCCCCTACTGGCCCTTCGATCAACCGTTTCATTTGATCGTCAACGTAGCTGTGGGCGGTGACTGGGGCGGCCACTTCAACAGCAGCAACTATCCGGGTGTTTCACCATACGGACCACTGGGCATCGACCATGATGGCGAATGGCCACAGCGAATGGAAATCGAATACATTCGCGTTTACGAACCCTCCGAACACGCGGAAAGCTGGCTGGGCTTCCCCGTGCAAAGAGGCTATGCGAACACCGGTGACTGGCTTGGCACCGTCAACACCTCAAACGCTCCCTGGCTGTATTCCACGGAATGGGGCTGGTTCAGCGCTCCTGAAGAAGCGCAGAGCGAAAACGGCGGCTGGATATGGCTTCCAGCCCCTTAATCAAAACAAGTTCATTTTTTCTCAACCCATAAGCATACACACACTATGAAAAAACTCCTCAGCATTATCACATCCCTTGGTTTTCTCGCCGCTGTCGGCGCTCAAGCCAACACCCCACTGCTCGTAAATCCGACTGACTTTTCCGCAACCAGCGAATGGAACGTCGGTGCCAATCAGTTCGTCGCCGGAGACTGGGCAGGCTTCGCTACTCTCGAAGCCGCAGACCAAGTCAGCGTCTCAGGCGACAGCTTTACCTTCAGCTCCTGGGACGATGGCACCAGCGATATGATCGAGACTTTCCTCTACCAGGAATACAACGCAGGTCCATCGGACAGCCCTTGGCCAAACAACATGTTCGCCGCAGGTGATCAGATTGTTTTCACTGGTGAAGCCAGCGCTACCCGCAGCGGGCCAAACACTGGAAATATGATTGTTCGGGCTTTCATAAAAATGCTCGGCTACAACGAACTCGGCTGGGAATTCCAAACGAAAACAGCCCAATCGGATTTTCATCCAATCGGCAGCAGCATGGAGCCGTTCGAACTGGAAGTAACCTTCCCCGACCTCGAAGTGGATGACAGTTTTCAGGTTCTGCAGGTCGGCTTCGAAATCACCACCCAATTCAGCGGCGGTGACATGAACAGCGGCACCATCACATTTAGCAACCTCGATGCTCACATCGTAGGCGACGGCAGCGATCCGGATCCTGAAGAGACCTTCGCAGGAATTGTCGTCGATGCAAATGGGAACATCGACAGCGGCGACTTTATGGGCCTCCTGCATGTTGCCCACGAGCCATGGGTTTACGTCTACGATTTGAATCGCTGGATCTACATGCCAGACCCAGGTGCGGATTTTGCAGGCGCTTGGGCATTTGTCCTCCGCCCCGCCTCCGACTGATTCAATCCGAAGAGCCCTCTTGCCGCCCGACACATCCAGTGTCGGGCTTTTTTATGCATATTTATGCAGTTTAATATTGACGAAATAAAGGAGGTGGGAAATGATCTTCAACAATCGGGTGGATAATCTCCCCCTACCTTTGAACTCCATGCTCCGCTAAATCCCATAACTATGAAAAATAGAGCCTACAGAATGCCTTTACGGATATCCCTCGCCCCTTTTCTGGGTCTTCTATCAGCAGCCATTGTCACTCCTCTAAACGCTCAGGATGTATCTGATCAGGTCTTTGACTTGTCACCCTTTGAAGTCGTCACAAGCGACGACCGGGGGTATTTTGCCGCCAACGCCATCACTGGGTCACGCTTGAACGTCCTCATTCAGGACCTTCCTCTGACTATTGAGGTGCTCACTTCTGAATTTATCGGCGACACCGGATCGACCGATCTACGTCAAAGCCTGCGCTACAGCGCCGGAATTGTGCTCCAATCCCAAAACGATGCCTTTACCGCATCCTTCAGCGATTTCGGCCAGGTCAATAATCCCGAAGGAGCAACGGCTAACAAATCCGACTCCTCTTTTAAGATCCGCGGCTTCGTAACCAACAACACCCTGCGCAAGGGCTTCCGCCGCCAGCACGCGACCGACACCATCAACATCGACCGCATTGAGGTCGTCCGCGGGCCATCCGCCCTGCTCTACGGCGTGGGCAACTTCGGCGGCGTAGTGAACTACTTGCCTAAAAGCCCCCAGCAAACCCGGGCCGAGGAATTCAGCGTTGGCATCGGCAACGACAACTGGCGCCGGGCCACAGTGGATGCAACTGGACCACTTCCCTGGAACTTTGCCTACCGGGTTACTGCAGCCTATGAGGACAGGGAACATTATACCGATTTGAATGAACACAATCATTGGTTTGTTTCGCCAGTCCTCGAGTGGCGCCCATTCAAAGGGACTCGCCTGACGATCGACTTCGAGGCCGGCAGCGCGCGCGACGACGCGATTGGCTTTCTCAGCGTGCGCACACCCACGCTTGAAGGCATCCCCATCTTTCAATCCGACCGCCTGGAAACTTATGGCTTCCTGGAATTCCCCGGTAAAGACCAACGCACCTTTCGCTGGTCCGGACCCGACACCTACCTGAAGACCGATTCCTGGAACCTCAACGTCGACTGGCAGCAGACAATCGGCGAAAAGATTAACCTACTGGTTGGCTTCAATCGCTCCAACACACAATTCGAATGGCGCGATGTCTTCGGCGGAATTGCCACAAACCCCAGTGCTGCCAGGGCACAGCCGCACATAGCTACCATCCGGGCCCGTCAGATCATCGACGGTCGTTCAACAGACGTCTTTGTCGATGTGGACAACGCAGTAATGCAGTACAACTGGACCGGTGCCGAAGAAAACACGGATTGGGACCAGTTCCGCGCCGAGCTGAATTACAGCGACCGCTTCTTCGAGGGGCATCGGTTTATGGATTCCGAACACAACCTGCTTCTGGGCGCATCCTGGGAAAGACAGGACAACGACAACACAGGCTTCCGCACCGCAGACAGCCCCGATGGCGACAATTTTCGCTACCGGAATCCGACCGACCCCAGCCTGATCCGCTTTGCGACACAGGCAGATGGATCGCCCAACCTTCCCTTCCGTGAGTACGATGTGTCCGGCAACAAAGTCGGAAACGATGGCCTCTATGCCGTCTACTCCGCGCGCTTTTTACGCGATCGCCTCTTTCTCATAGGAGGCATCCGGCGGGATGTCAGCACTTCGAAGGATGGTTACTACGGCGTCCTCGGTTCACGTGCAGGCATTCAGGAGTTCCCCGACTCCGAGGTGCGCAAAACCACAAATCAATTTGGCATCAGCTACGAAATAACGGATGGCATCAATATCTTCGTTCTTCAATCCGAAGGGGTTGAACCCAACTTTGGAGGGCAGCGCGACGGGCTCGGCCGCGCGTTGGAATCCTCCGTCGCCAAAGCCCGCGAGATCGGCATGAAATTCAACTTTCTGGACAACCGGGTAGCTGCCACAGTCAGTGTCTTCAATATCAAACGCGATGGCTTGCCTTTTAGCTACTGGTGGGCACCGGCCCCAGTAAAAGGCAACTTCCGCCCCAATGACGATATCATTTACCGTCTGGACGAGGTCAACCTCGACCGCCAACCCAATAATCCTTACCTGCAGCAGGCGGCCGCAGAATGGGATGCGGCAAAGGCGTCGGGAGCCGTTTACAACCGCCTGAGCGAAGATGGTCGCTCGACCTACACTTACTTGAACGCTTCAACAAACGAAGGGGCTGCATATCTTGATCGGGTTTTCGCAGCACTGAACGAAGAATTTGCCAGGCCTTTCGATGAGCGCACCGACAACGACCCCTGGGTGGGCTTCCTCTACAACGGTTTTGACGATCCACATGTCAACAATGCAACTGAAGACTATGCAACCGGCGATTTCTACCAATCCATCTCAGACCAATCCGAAGGGTTCGAAGCTCAATTCATTCTAACTCCTTCGGATCAGCTCCAAATCGTATTTAATTACTCACACGTTCGCCGGGAAGTGCTCAATCCCGGACAATTCGTGACTTACCCTTACGCCGAGGGCAATTGGGACCGCTGGGCCTCATGGTACTACCCTAACGCCAACTGGGGTCTTGCCGGTGTGCCGCCGGAAGAAGCCTACCCGGGTGGGGATACCCCTGGCTTGCCAAACATGGATACCGCCAGTTGGAGCGGCATTGGCTGGGGCAAAGGTGAAGCGCTCGACGACACTCCAAAACATGTGGTCAGTGCCTGGGCCTCTTACCGATTCGATTCCGATATCTTTGACGGACTTCAGCTCGGCTTTGGTGGCACCTGGGAAAGCCGGCGGGAATACGCTTCGGCCTTCACTACAGCTGGCCAGCGAAAACAAAACGAAACCGGAGAAACCATCAAGGCTTACACGGATGCACGCCTGACACTGAACGGGATGATCAAATACAGCCGCTTTGTTGCCGGGAGATTCGACTCCTATGTCCAGCTAAACGTCGATAACATACTGAACGACCGCTCACAGTATGGACTTATCTACGCCCCTGGTCTCTCGTGGAGAATGAACTTCGGAGTCAGCTTCTAAGATCCAAAATCAATTCAACCAAAAAAGCCCGGACATCCAGTCCGGGCTTTTTTGGGTCAGACCAGGCTCCACTGAGCCTTGATCGAATTGCCGCGTATCAACGCACCATCGACCAACAAATGTCGCCGCGGCGCCGTTGGCTGCTCGATTCGCCTCAACAACTGGTTGATCGCTGATCGCCCCAATTCATCGTAGGGAACCCGCACGGTCGCGACCTGA
>JBJHBN010000123.1:5305-6604 GCA_050485505.1 Opitutales bacterium
GCTCTATGCCATCAAACCCGGTAATAGAGCACTCCTCAGGAACTTGAATTCCACGCCGTTTCAGCTCGGCTACAAGCGGATAGGCCTGGTGATCGGCCGCACAACAAAAAGCAGTTACGCCATCCCTGATTCTATCTGCCGCAATGGACGCTGCCTCTTCCGGCTGCAAAGAATCCGAAATTCGAATATTCACACAGTCGTCCGCATCAAAGGGCAGATCAAAACGGTACAACGCCTCCACAAAGCTACCCAAACGATGCTGCACCCAAGGGGTCTCGACCTGGTAAGTCCAACTGAAAAAACCGATCCGGCGGTGCCCCGCCTGCACCAGTTGCTGCACCAGATCAAAGATCCCTCCCGCCTGGTCCACGTCGACACAGTCGATGAAGGTGTTTTTGTAGTTCTCTACAATCGAAACACAGGGAATGGTCCGCTCAATCGTCTGTAAAACCGTCAGGGGCATCGGATGAAAGAATATGCACCCCTGCCACCCGGCCTGTTTGATCCGCCGCAAAAGGGTTTTACTGTCGCCGTCCGCTGGCTCATGATGAACCACATCCAGCGTGATGTTTTCCAGCGTACTCTTTTCAGACAAGCCCCTCAATACCGGAGCAAATGTCTCGCTCTTCGACTGAAAGCGGTGAGGAATCGATATTATAATGCCGATTACAAAGGGCTTGTTGGTCCGCTGACCCTTGCGCAGCTGACTGACCTTCTGCTGATAACCCAGACGCACAGCTGTCTCCCAAACCAAGGCTTTGGTTTCAGCATTGATCGCCGGATGATTGGCCAGCGAACGGGATACCGTGGGCTGTGAAAGGTTGAGGATTCGGGCTATTTCGTGTTGACTTGCGCTTGCCATGATAGAGCTTATAATACTTGTTTATGCATAAATCAATCGGGAAAGACAAGCCTTTAAATATGCACTTAACAGCATTCAGCTTTAGATGCCTGCCCACACCTGTGCAAGACCAATTGCACTTGACGGCACGGTCATTCTGAACGAGATTACATTTCAGTTTAAGGTTTACAGCTGAACAATTGAGCACGGGGGTGTCATGGAATTCGACCTCGGGCAGACATGTTTGGTTGCAGGCGGGAGGTGGTGGAAGGCTCCCAAAAAATCCACCAAGCCTATAAATGGCGAACAAGAATACGCACTCGCAGCTTAATTAGCCTGCGACGGTGAAACCTCGACATCCGATAGAGGTGGAACCGACGACTATCGGACATAGCGGCCTCTCTCGCAACTGGGGATTCCGCCGTAACTTTCAGTTGCTGGCTTCCGGGAAGCGTGTT
>JBJHBN010000124.1:0-6597 GCA_050485505.1 Opitutales bacterium
CTACTCCTGAGGGATCCGCAGAAGTTATTCGATTCCGTGGAAGCTCTGGAGCAGCACATCCAGGTTATGCAACCGGTTTCAGCACGCCGAAAGTCCCTTCAAGATCAACAAACACCTAGTCCTGACGTCAGCCTGAAGGTCCTTATTCAGTCGGCACCCTACGATCTCCAGCCACTGCTTGAAGCCCTCCACGACGAAATCAGTCGCCTGCTTGAAAGCTCCCGCAATCACATGCGGCGCAATCAGTTGATGATGAACCGGGCGCGTCAAATCAATGAACAAATGCAACAGGCACTGTTCCCTACCCAGGCAGCACCCTCGGTCTATGGAACACGTGGCAATCTGCGCAAGCGCGGGCCGCTATCCGGCTCCCAATACACGGCTCTCAGTTAACCCCCTAAGCGATCAATACCCAATGTCCGGCATTTTCAGCAGTCTCCAGGCAACCGCAACCACCATTCAGGCTCACAGCAAATCGGTCGAACTGGCAGGACGAAACATCGCCCACATGAACGATCCAAACTATGCCCGCCAACGGGTTATTTATGGATCGACTGTAACTATCCAGACACAACAGGGACCGCAGAGTTCCGCACTCACGGCACTGGGCTTTGAACAGATTCGAGATTCTCTGTTGGATACTCAGGTGCTGGCTGAAATCTCCCACCAGAAAGGCCTTGAATCAGGCCTTTTGAACCTCAAGCGGGCCCTGGCAGCGCTGGGCGACAACATTGACCGGATGAACGATGCTCAATTCATCGATGACATCACCTCATCCGGCGGTAGTCTGCGCGAATCCATCGGTAATTTTTTCAATGCCTTTGAAGGTTTTTCCGCCCGCCCCAATGACCCCACGACCAAACAGATTCTACTGCAACAAGCGCAATCCCTCACTGAAGAATTCAACCGCGTCAACGGACGCATGGAAAATATCGAACGTGCCCTCGAAGAACAGATAGAGGACGATGTAACTCGCATCAACCGTCACCTCAGCGATCTAGACAACCTCAACAAGGAAATTGCCAAACTCGAACTCGCGCGACCCAATTCAGCCCTCGACCTGCGCGACCAGCGTCAGGCGAAACTGGAACAACTGGCTGAGCTGATGTCTTTTTCTGTCGTCGAAGAAGCAGGCAATCACGGCATGATCTCCATTGTGATGAGTGCCGACGACGGGACCCGGCACGCACTCGTTGCGCCTGGTAAAGAAGTCAACCGGGTGGCCGTCAACGAAGATGGCCAAATAACCACGGTGCTCAACAGAGACCTGGTGTTGGATATTCAGTCAGGATCCTTGCAATCCGCTATTGATATTCGCGACAACCACATTCACACACTTCGCGCTAATATGGACAAGCTGGTGGAAAGCCTCGTTACAGAGGTCAATGCAATCTACTCCGCCACAGGCAGCGACTTTTTCGACCCAACCGGCCTGACATCCGCCAGCTTCAGCCTCGACAGCAACCTTAACTACAACACCCTGCTGGCCTCTGCCACCGGGCTCAGTGGGGCCAATGAAATCGCACGCGCAATCGCCGACCTTACCGGCAACGAGATCGCTGCTCTGGATGGAAACACTTTCACCCAATACGCCGCACGTCTGGTAACCGATCTTGCCCAGAATGTTCAAGACCAGAGCAATCGCTTGAATGTCCAAACCTCCGTCCGTGAACTGATCCAGTCGAGACGCGACGAAATCAGCGGTGTTTCGCTGGATGAGGAAATGTCACATATGCTCCTCTTCCAGCGAGCGTTCCAAGCCTCCTCCCGGGTGTTCAACACGCTGGATGAAATGCTAAATCAATTGGTCAACCAAGTGGGAATCCGTTAGCAACACTTTGTGAAAATTCACCAACCTATCTAACCCATGCGCATTCCATCTTTCTCCTACTCCAACTCGCTGATCAATCAGATGCACAAACTGAATGGCCAGCAAATCAAGGCGCAAACACAACTGGCAACGGGTCAACGCATCTCCAGCGCCGAGGAGGATCCCCGTGCTGCCGGGCGGGCTCTGAATACACTTACCGAGAAGAGTCGCATCCAGGCGCAGAACACCAGTTTAAAGCACGCCAACACCATTGCTGAATTCACCATGGCTTCCTACGAGCAATTGAAGGTGCTATCCAACGAATCCTCCCGTCTGGCCAATAATTCCGATGGGTTGACGAGCAGTTCCGACTACCGCGCCCGCGCCCTCCAAATCGACCAGCTTCTGGAACAGAGTTTGCGAATATTGAATACCAAACTGGGCGAAGACTATGTATTTGCCGGCGCCAACACAGCAGAGAGACCTTATGTGGAAACGCGGGACGCCGAAGGCCGGATCACCAGCGTCGACTACACAGGCACATCCAATCCCAACCAGGATGTCAGTATTCGCATTGGCGAAGGAGCCAACATAGCACCCTACTCAAAGGGGGCTATCAATGCCGAGATCGGTGACTGGGTGAACAACCTGGTGACCCTGCGCGATGCACTGCAAGCGGAAGATCTGGACGCCGTCAATGCCCTCGCCCCGCAAATGGAGGCCGCGGATGAAACCATTCTCATCAACCTGGTCGAATTTGGATCCATTCAGCAGAGCATGGACATCACCCAAAAAATCAATACCGCCCGCTTCAATGAACTGGAACGCATGGCTTCCAGCGAACTGGACCTGGACATTGCGGAAAGCATTGTTCGCTTGAACCAAATGCAAACCGCCTACTCCGCCGCTCTTCAGAGCAGCAGCCGAATTCTCCAACAATCGATTCTGAATTATATCTAATCCAGGCAGTGAAGCCAGCGCTTCAATACGAACGCGAACTGAGGCTGTGGTAGTGTAACTTCTCGTAGTGGCCCTTAGGAATTTCCCTAAGAAAACGACTGGGTTCCATGTGTTGACTGCCGCCGCGGGAGTGATGAATCAGCGGAAAGCTCAGATACAGCTCATCCATAGCCCGGGTGACAGCGACATAAAACAAGCGCCGCTCCTCTTCCACATCGCCGGTCTCAATCGTTCGCCTCAGTGGAAACAGGTCTTCAGCACAGGAAAGCACAAACACAACTGGAAACTCCAAACCTTTGGCCTGATGAATGGTTGACATCCGCACCAGACCACTTTCCAGCTCAACACCCTTGTCACCGGTTTCCGAAGTCATCAGCACCAGCTGCGCAAGGAACTCACTGAGAGTTTCAAAGCGACTGGCAAAGGCAACCAGGGAGTCCAGATCTTCCTGTCTATCCTGCCAGTCTGGATAAACATTAGGCAGAAAATCCCGATACCACCCGTCTAAAGCCTGCGCAACCAATGCCGAAGGGGCTGCCGCATCCTTATCGCCCTTGCGCATTTGTTCCTGAATCTCCTGCAAGGTGGCGACCAAAGATAAAAAGTCCTCCCGGGCATCCGCTGGCACCTTTGCGGCAACGCTGTCCTCATGCAACACGTCCACCCAAGTCACATCCTTCCCCCCTTGTGGGGCCTCGAACAAATCGCCTGTCGAACGCCCCGCTTCAGCACGCTGCTTCTGATAAACTTTATCCGCAGACTGCAGAATCTTGCGAATCGTCACCGGCCCTACTCTTGGTAAAAGGCCCAGTAAGCGATCATAGCCTGACTGATCCTCCGGATTCGCAACGACCCTCAACTGGGCCACAAAATCCTTGATATGGGCCTGCTCAAAAAAACGCACCCCACTGGTGATCACAAAAGGAACACCCTGGCGTGCCAGTTCGAGCTGCACATCCACCGCCTGATAATGCGCCCGATAGAGAATGGCAATCTGATCCAACGCATAACCTTCTTCGTAAAGGGCCGCGATCCGGGCGGCAATGAACAGCGCCTGCTCGTGAGAACTCATGACAGGGACCACCCATGGCCGACTGCGGCTCGGCTTGTGCGGCAGCAACTCCTTTTCGTAACCACTGCCCATCGGCTGGGCCTTCAATACAGCATTGGCAAAGGTCAGAATCTCCGGCGAACTGCGGTAATTTGTAAGGATCTTGTAGACCCGCGTGCCCGGATGCCTTTCCGGGAACCCGCGGATGTTTTCATAATTTGCCCCCCGCCAGGTATATATGCACTGAGCATCATCTCCCACAGCCATGATGTTGTGATGACCGGCGATGCGATCCACGATCTCAGATTGAAGCGTATTTGTATCCTGATACTCATCAACCAATACCCAACCAAACTGGCGCTGGAAAGCTTCACGAATCTCCGCAACATCGCGCACCAACGCCAGCCAATCTGTCAGCAAGTCGTCGTAGTCCGCCACCTGCTGCTCTCGCTTTGCGGTCTGATACAGTTTCGCAAAGCCTTCTATCTTTTGTCTCAACCCGGCATCCCACGGGAATCGCTCGTCGGTAAGTTCCGATAAGGGTTTCTGCGTGTTACGGCCATAGCTGATCAGATTCAGCAACACTTTGGCTTTAGGATTTTCCTTATTCTTGAGGAATTGCTTGTCCGCTTCCTTAATAACCTTGGTCAACAACGATTCGGCATCCGACTGATCCAAAATAGTGAAGCTTGGCTTGAGTCCGACGTGTTCCCCATAGCGGCGCAGCATGCGACCGCCAATGGAGTGAAAGGTTCCGCTCCAACGCGGCAACGGGCCCATTCCGATTAATGACCGTACCCGCTCGATCATTTCCTTGGCTGCCTTATTGGTAAAAGTCAGCAGCAGCATGGAATCCGGATGCACCCGCTTTTCAAGCAGCAAATAAGCCACCCGAAAGGTCAGCGTCCGCGTCTTTCCTGAACCCGCACCAGCGAGAACCAGAGCCGGACCGGCATCCGCAGTGACGGCTGCATACTGTTCGTCGTTGAGCTCCCGACGAAAATCAATTGGCGACCAATCCAAACTCATCCGACCAATACCAGACTATTGCGGTGAACCACTTCACAGCGGCGCCGTTGTGGAAAAGCCTTGCGAATCTCCTCCGAGCCCATACCGGCCACCGTGACCATGTCGCGACTGCCGAAGCCAGCCAGACCGCGCGCCAGCAAACGTCCGGAACTGGATTCAATGGCCACTACAGCACCTTCCTCGAACTCGCCTTCCACCTCAACCACGCCCTTTGCCAGCAGGCTTGAGCCATCCTTGCGAATGGCTTCCTCGGCCCCCGCATCGATCCGGATACTGCCAGATGGGCGCTGAAAGAACGCTATCCAGCGCTTGCGGGCAGCCATCGGCAATTTGCGCGGAACAAAGAAGCTGCCTTCGGCCTCACCGGCGGCCAGATCCATCAACAGAGAAGGGTGCGAGCCGTCACCAATAAAGACTCCACAGCCAGACTGAATGGCTATCTCGGCGGCATCCACCTTACTGATCATTCCCCCAACCGCCGTTGGGCTGTCGGTACCACCGGCCATGGCACGGATTTCTGGAGTTATTTCAGGAATCAATGGCACCACGGCACCCGTCCCCTCAAAATCGATCAAGCCCGGGATCGTCGAAAGTATAACCAGAAGATCTGCCTGAATGAGACTCGAAACCAACGCACTGAGAACGTCATTGTCGCCAAACTTGATCTCAGCAGCACTGACTGTATCATTTTCATTAATGATCGGCACAACCCCCAACTTCAGCAATCGCTCAAGGGTATCACGAATCGCCACATGCCGCTGGCGCCCACGCACATCCTCACGCGTTAGCAATACCTCCGCCCCGGTTATCTGATGAGATTTAAAGGCGCTCAGCCATGTGGAGACCAGCAGAGGCTGTCCAATTGCAGCGCAAGCCTGCAGGCCCGTGAGGTCAGCCGGGCGCTTCTTTAACCCCAACTGCCCCATGCCCAGGCCGATGGCTCCGGAACTGACCACCACGACTTCAATGCCCTGCTCACGCAACCTAGCAATCTGGTGGGTCAGAGTTTCGATTCGGCTGACATCAATGCCGCCCCCGTTGGCCGTCAAGGTATTGGTCCCTATCTTAACAACCACCCGGCGCACGTTGTGACTAAGAAACTGCACGCTCCGAGAGAAAAAATCAGACCGCAAGCAGGTCGGACTCTTTGGCCTTCAAAGCCTCGTTGATCTTTTTGATATGGGCATCGGTCTCCTCCTGCACCATTTCTTCATAACGCTTTACATCGTCCTCGGACACATGGCCTTCGTTTTTCAGATCCTTCAAGGCTTCCATCGCCTGCTGGCGCGCCTGCCGGATACTGATGCGTCCATCCTCCGCATGTCCGGAAGCGATCTTGACCAGTTCGCGACGGCGGTCACCGGACAACTCAGGAACCGGGACCAAAATGGTAGCGCCCCGTGAGATCGGATTCAATCCCAGCCCTGAGCTGCGTATGGCCTTGTCGATAGGACCCGCGGTATTGCGATCCCAGGGAGTGATCTGCAGAGTGCGGTTATCTGGGCAAGTGATGGCCGCCAATTCCTTGATCGGCATTGAGGTTCCGTAAGCTTCCACATCGACCTGAAGGTGCTCGACCATCGCCGGAGTGGCCTTGCCCGTGTGCACGTTGGCGAATTCATGTACCGTGTGTTTCAGCGCCATGTCCATCATCTCGGTCTCTTCGAGGAGTATAGTGTCAAAATCCAAAATGACCCAGACGTTAGAAACCGAGGCCTTACTGTCATCTGAAAAATGGCACGAACAA